>BNXY01000146.1 GCA_025999935.1 Bacteroidia bacterium
TTTTAATATCTTTTCGTTCCGAAAAACGGCATTGCAGAAAGCTGATTTTGTCGATGCCTATTTCGGTAGCTTTTTCCGCGAACCATTCGATGCGCTCCATGTTTTTGGTGGGCGCCAATGCAATTTCTATTTTTCCTTTCCAAAGCGGCGGCTGCGGAAGGGTTTCGAGGAGTTGTAATTTGCAGTGTTTGGGGTGTGCATCGGCGATTTCAGCCTGATAGAAATTTCCTTTGCCGTCGGTCAAATGGATGATGTCGCTTATTTTCATTCTCAGAACTTTCAGGCAATGTTGGGCTTCCGCTTCGGGGAGTTGCGGATTAGTAACAATGTCGGGTGCGTAAAATAATAGCATAACCTATTTGAATTGAACGGTTTGATTGCCAATCAGTTTATCGTACCGGCCACCCACCGGTCGGAAATAAACCAGTACCCGATATTCATTTTCCGTTTGGTAGAAATTTCCTTCGATTAATGCGGCGTTTGCCGGAGACTGATTGTCTTTTCGGGTAACATAGAGGTAATTATAATATCCCTCTTTCAATAAAACCGATTTGATGTATCCTTTATCCGCGGGACTGTATTCCATTTGACTGCGCTCGTCCAATACTTTATTGAAGGCATCGCTTAAAATATAAACATTTTCCGTAAACGGCTTTTCACAAGGGAGATAGAAATGCACAATGTAATAATCGGCCTCGTAATCGTAATCCGTACCGGTCAACGTGCGGATAAAAAACCGGCCGTTGATATCTTCGTTGAAAGAATAAGTGCTGTTAGCCCGGATTCTGTCCGGTTTGATAAGCACATGATAATAGGGTTCGTGATACATGTTTATTTTAAGTTTATGTAATGTTCGTTTTTATTACCAACTAAACCGGAATCCGGCATTTACGCCAAAAACCAGCGGATGTTCGGTGCGTACGCTAATCGGCTGGCTATTGTCGAAATAATAACTCAACTTGGGTTCCAGATAGAGGCTGTAATTTTTACTTAATTTATAATCAATTCCCGGAGCAAGCGCTACCGACCATTGCAAACCATCTATATTCTCATTGGTAGTTGTTTTTACAACAAGCTCGTTGTTGAGATATTGCTTTTGCGTGTAATGCGACAAAAGCCCTTTTTCCACCATACCTCCCGTAGAAAGGTAAACTACCCATTTTGAATACCGGTTTCCGTAGATATTTGCATTCAGATTCAGCGGAATACCCAGATAATGCAACTGTAATTTGGCTTCTCGTTTGGGTAGCGAATTAGAAAATTCGGAATGCAGGAAAGTGTAAACAATTCCCGTTTCAAGTGAAAAAATAGGATTCAATTCTTTTCTGACCGTCAATCCGAAAGACAGGGGCGGATAATGGTTGATTTTGGAAAAATCTTTTGTCGATAATATATCTTCGGCAGAAAGTCCATACGCTTTTAAAGCAATATCCGAAGACGAACTGAAAGCAAACTGCGGAGCATCTACCAACGGTTGATTTTCAAACGACAATCCTTTTTTATTCATTGCCAAGAGATTTCCACCTGAACCCAACGACAATCCGATACTTTTTTGGTTTTTGCGTTTTTTTACCGGCACAACTTCTTCATCACTTAAATCAATGGTCAAGAACGGGTTTTGATTTTCTTTGACAACCGGATTTTGATTTTCTTTGGAAATTGGGTTTGGTTCTGTTTGCTCAGCCATTTGTTCTCCACCGGTTACCTTAAGCTCAGCCACAAGCTTGGTTTCCGTCTGATTTTGGATCTTTTTTGTAGCCCCATTGATCTTTTTAGTCCGATTAATTGGAGGTATAACCGGCTGAGGAATGTTTTTCGGAAATAGGCCTTCGCTAATTGTTTCTTCATAGCCGGATAACAAATTTGTTGTACCATAGTTATTGTTTTTTTCCCTGTTTGGAAACTGAATGATTACTAATATTGCAATGGCAGCTGCCGCTGAAATTCCTGAGAACCAAGGCCATAAATTTCTCCTTATGGGTTTTTTATTCAAGCGTTTTTCAATTGCATTCCATGAACTATCATCGGCAGGCAGAGAATAATTCTCCAACTTGTCTTTAATCATTTCACTAAACTTATCTCTATTTGAATCTTGCTTTTGCATCTCTAAATATCTCTAATTTTTCTATTTTCGTTTGTAATAATTTTCTTGCGTGTAAAAATTGCGAACGTGAACTGGCTTCTTTTATATTCAACATTTCAGCTATTTCAGCATGTGAATATCCTTCTATTGCGAACAAATTGAAAACCAATTGGTATCCGGGCGGAAGTTCGGATATGCACTTCAATATTTCTTCGGCGGATAATTTTTCGATAACGGAAACATCCGGACTTTCTCTGTTTGTTTCATAATCTAAACTATCTGTGACATAAATATTAAAGCAATTTTTTCTCAAAAATTCAAGTGCTGTTGTCACAAAAACACGGCGCATCCAACCCTCAAAAGAACCTTTTTCGGAGAAGGTGTTTATTTTCGTAAATACCTTAATAAATCCTTCTTGTAGAACATCTTTCGCGTTTTCTTTGTCGTTTGTATAACGGACACATACCCCCATCATCGTAGGAGCATAATGCTCGTACAATTTTCGCCTTGCCCATGATTCATTTTTTTTGCATCCGGCAATTATCAATTGTTCTTCAGATGTCTGAATACCCATGTTCATATCATAGATGAGAAAAAAATCAAAAACGTTGCACCGGTTTTGATTTTTTTTAAATTTAACAGAATCGCACGGATTCAATTCAAAATCCGTGCGATTAATATATGCCTTCAATGGGTTATTTATTCTTTCTTTAATTTACCGACTGCGGATTCCAAAGATTCTGTCGGTTCAATAATATTATATGCGCCCCAGAAATCGCTGTCATAATAAGTCATCGCCTCTTCGCTCAACGATTGGCGCATGGTAAAAGAATTTTTAACAGGTATCTTGGATATATTTTCTTTTTGATTGTCGGTTATTACCATTTCGCTTACAATCGTATAATTTGTAGCAAAAAGTTTTCGTTTCCAATCACATTTGAATTTAATTTCATTGTGGATAT
>BNXY01000147.1 GCA_025999935.1 Bacteroidia bacterium
GTATTGTTAATGCCGTGCCTCTTCTTTCACTTCCATGTTTGTATTGATAATGTAACGGACGGAATCTTCCTGTAAGGATTCCGAAGCGATGCTTTTTGACCGGATTTGTTCCGGAAATGTGATTCCGGCAATGTCTAACCATGAATAAAAAAGATTGCCGGAACTTAATTTCTTGTCTTTGTTCCGGATGATATTTTCCGTTTTTGAAGGATATTGAACCCTGTATTTATCCGATGTCCAAACAAAAAACGGTACGTGAAAATCGTATTCGGTGTATTTGCTTCCGCCGTGAAGAACCACATTTTCTTTGGTATCAAATAGATTTTCGCCATGGTCGGCCATATAAATCACGGCGCCGACCGCCTGCAAACTGTCGATTTTCCGGATGGTATTCGCCAGAAAATAATCCGTGTAAAGAATGGAATTATCGTAGGTATTGATGAATTGCTGTTTGTTTTTGGCCGAAATCATGGCATAGTCAAAGGCGCCTTGCAAGCTGGGCCGGAAGACCTCGAACCGGGGCGGATACCGGAAATTGTACCGGAAATGGCTGCCCAAAGTGTGAAGTACGATAAACACTTTCTCTTCACTCTTTTTCAAGACTTCATCCAGATAAGGCCACAATTTTTCATCGTAATTGTCCGCATACATATCGGTAACGGTAAAATATTCGCCATCGGCATCTCCGGCTATCCGGCGGATAAATTTATTACTTGCACTCTGATTGGCAATCCAATAGGTTTTAAAACCGGCTTCCTTGAAAGCGTCCACAAACGATTTTTCCACAAACGAACGATTGTAATCATTTGCCGTAGCGCGGGTTAAGATAGTCGATATACTGGAGGACGTGATATTGGCTTCGGAAAAGAAATCGGAATAGGAAACCAAATTTTCCGTTTTCGACAAAAGTGGAGCAGTTTCGCGTTTATACCCGTTAATCGAATAACTGTTGTAACGACCGGTTTCCCCAATCACAAATACATATATTTCTTTTCCATCGACCGGTTCCGTTTTTTGTGCGCCAAATTCAAAATGTTTTATTTTTTCGCGTCCTTCTTTAATTTGTTTTTTTGTGTCATACACCTCATAAGCGCGAATAATCAAATCATAAGGATATATTTCCCTGAATTTTGCCTCGACATCTTCATTGGTCGTCTTGAAAATATCTATTTTATAGGCCGTTTGCGAATATTCCCTCGTAAAATAATAGGCATATCCTACCAAAATCGCCACAAGGTACGCTCCGGAAATATACGCCCTAATCTTTTTTGAATGAACAAAATAATGATTATTTATCTTTTTGATGGTAATATAAAAATACAATATCCAAAGCAACAGCAGAATGAAAATCGGCACTTTGAGCGACGACAGCAACTCCGTCGATTCATTCCATTCCGTATCAATAATCGAAAGCAAAAAAGCAGAAGTCGCCGGCATCCGGTTCATATAAATGTGTGCAATTTCTAAGGGAGCCAATATAACGAAGATACCCTGAATCAGAAAAAACACACGGGCTTTCAGGAACAAGGACGGAAGAATAAAAAGAAAAACAGATAGCGCCAAGTAGGCCGTTATTCCTCCAAAAGTAGCTCCTGTTACCTCATTATTATAAAAAGCAAGATAAATATTCGGAAATAAAACAATCAAAGATAAAATAATAATCCTTATTCTTGCTTTTTGGTGTTTGAACCGAAAATCTTTATTATTTTTGTCCATTGCTAAAGAGTACTTTTTTTCAAGGCGACTAAGATAAGCATATTTAGCCGTTTTTTGTATAAACTATTAATTTATTTTTAAAATTTGCATAAAAACATAGCTTATGGCGCATAAAAAATGGTATGTCGTTTGGAAAGGAGCCGCCCCCGGAGTTTATGAATCCTGGGCGGAATGTAAAAGACAAACCGAAGGGTTTGAAGGGGCGCTTTATAAGTCTTTCGATACGAAAGAGAATGCTGTCGAAGCCTACCGTTCCGACCCTTGGAAATATCTTCGGAAAAACACAAACAACAAACCGGCTTTTGATGGGAATGTAAACACTATTATCAAAAACAGCTTGTCGGTGGACGCCGCTTGTTCCGGAAACCCCGGCAGGATGGAATATCGAGGCGTTTATACGGAAACCGGAGAGGAAATTTTCCTCATCGGCCCTTTTGAAAATGCGACAAACAACATCGGTGAATTTCTGGCAATTGTCCATGGCTTGGCTTTGTTGAAAAAACAAAACCTCACAATTCCAATCTACTCCGATAGTGTCAACGCTCAATTGTGGGTCAAAAACAAAAAATGCAAAACAAAATTAGAACCAAACAAAGCCAACATGCCCGTTTTCGATTTGATTGAAAGGGCAGAGAACTGGCTGATAAACAATACCTATAAAAATGAAATTCTGAAATGGGAAACCAAGGTTTGGGGAGAAATACCCGCCGATTTCGGAAGAAAATAAATACAGATTAATCTTTTTCTACGCTTTTACTTGCAAAGCCTGATGAGCCTCCAATCGTTTCCAAACTTCATCCACCGTTATTAAATCAAATTTTTCCTGATAAGTTAATGTTTTATCATTTACCCTATCTGAAACATCGGCAGGTTCTATTCCCTGAAAATATTTACCGGCATTGGGCAGCCATTTCTTTTTAGGAATGCCCGAAGAATAAATGGCAAAAGAAGGGATGTTTAATCCTTGTGAAATATGGCGGGGGCCTCCTTCGTTGCCAAAGAAAAAATCGGAATTAGCCAACATTGCCGCTAATTCTCTCAAGTTATTGGCTTTAATATTCGTAAAAATGTTGGGATGATTATTCATTTCCTGTTGTAAACGGAGAGCAGCGTCCTCTTCTTCTTTGCTTCCATAGTTGAAGATCAGTTGCGCATCCCATTTATCAATAATTCGTTGCAATATTTGCCGCATATTTTCCCGGTTCCAAATTTTATGCTGCAATCTTGCCGTTACCGTGCAAACAATTACCGGTTTAGAGAAATTAATTCCCCGGGATAGCATGATAC
>BNXY01000148.1 GCA_025999935.1 Bacteroidia bacterium
CGTGGGACGGAATGTGGCTCGCATCGCCAAAGGTTTCGGTATGGAAATCTATGCTTACGACGCTTTTTGTCCGTCCGAAGTCATTGAAAAAGACGGCGTAAAAGCGCTTTCTTCTGCCGAAGAATTGTATGCAACCTGTCAATACGTTTCTTTACATATTCCGGCCACCGCCGAAACGAAAAATTCCATCCATTACGCTTTGTTGGAAAAAATGCCCAAGAAAGCGGTTTTGATTAATACGGCGCGCAAAGAAGTGATCAACGAAGCGGATTTGGCCAAATTGCTGGAAGCCCGTCCCGATTTTAAATATGTGACGGACATTATGCCCGGCATTGATGCCGACCTGAAAGCGAAATTCCCGAACCGGTATTTTTCCACGCCTAAAAAAATGGGAGCGCAAACCGCCGAAGCCAATAACAACGCCGGAATCGCAGCCGCTAACCAGATTGTGGACTTTTTAAAGAACGGAAATACCAAGTTTCAGGTTAACAAATAAAAAAAAACAGGAAATAACACCATGAGTTTAAAACTTCGCCTCACTATAACACAATTCCTCGAATTTTTCATTTGGGGTTCTTGGCTGATTTCTTTCGGCAACTACATGTTCAGCATGGGAATGGGGGATAAAATCGGAACTTTGTTTGCCACGGCAGGCATCGCTTCTTTCATTATGCCCGCCATTATGGGAATTGTTGCCGACCGTTGGCTCAATTCGGAAAGATTATTCGGCATTTTACATATTTTGGGCGCCGGTTGCCTCTTTTTGGCTTCAACGGCAACCGACTTCAACCAGTTGTATTTGTATATGTTCTTGAATGCCTTGGTTTTTATGCCGACCATCGGATTGAGTTATTCGGTCTGTTACAGTGTGATGGCAAAAAACCGGATGGATACGGTCAAAGATTTTCCGCCGATTCGCGTATGGGGAACCGTTGGATTTATCGTTGCCATGTGGATTGTAAACTTAGCAGGATGGGGGAAAAGTCCCAATCAATTGTTACTGGCCTGTGGCGCCGCTTTGTTGCTTGGCGTTTATTCCTTTACGCTTCCGTCTTCTCCTCCGACCAAAGCGCAAAAAGGAAGTTCCCTTGTTTCAACTTTGGGTTTGGATGCTTTGGTGTTGCTGAAAGAAAGAAAAATGGCTGTTTTCTTCCTGTTTGCCATATTGCTTGGCGTTTGCCTGCAAATAACCAATTCTTACGGAAGCTCTTTTCTTGATAGTTTTAAAACGGATTACCCCGATTCATTTGCCGTAAAAAACAATAATATCTTCATGTCTGTTTCACAAATATCCGAAGCCTTGTTTATTCTGGCAATCCCGTTTTTCCTGCATAGATTCGGTATTAAAACCGTGATGTTGATGAGTTTTGCCGCATGGATTTTACGCTTTGGCTTGTTTGGCATCGGAAACCCCGGTTCCGGAATGATTTGGCTGACTCTTTCCATGATTATTTACGGAATGGCATTTGATTTCTTCAATATTTCAGGTTCTTTGTTTATTGAAAAAGAAACACCCGCCAAATTCCGCGCCAGCGCGCAGGGAATGTTGATGATGGTAACCAACGGATTAGGCGCCGTTATCGGAAATTACGGAGCAGAAAGCGTAATCAACCATTACACAATAGACGGCGTTATCAATTGGCCTACCGCTTGGTTTGTGTTTGCGACCTATGCGTTAGTAATTGGCGTGTTGTTTGCTATATTTTTTAAATATAAACACGTAAAGGAATAAAATTAAGGCGCCCTTCACGAAAATTTTATGGTTGCGCTTTTACCGGCAAACATGCCTTGCGGCAGGTCGATAGATACTTTAGCATTATTGACGCTTAGATGAATCTTATCCAATTTCCGTAACGGGTCGGCAACAGATATTTCTTTAATTTTTCCTCCATCGGTTTTGACCATGACGATACACGGTTCGTCTGTTGCCACCTGCAATCCTCCGGCATCTATTCTGCCGTTCTTGTAGAAAACAGCTTGGAGTATCTGCAAATTGCGATGCCATACGGCTTGAACAGAAGGTGTGTTGACAATATCCACTTGAGGATTTTGTGAAGCAGTTTCCACCGCTTGTCGGCTCGTAGCCGGCATAACGATATACTGATAGGAGGCATTCTTCGCTTGTGTACCGTGATTGATATACAATTTAAACACGTCCTTACGCAGTTCCTCTTTTGATGAACTTGTTTGCCGGTTGACTATATGCCAGCTGCCTGTCTGCGCCTGATTAGACAAAACAACTTGTGTCGAATGGGGAAAAAGATAACCTACGCTGTCATGAAACACCCAGTTCATATCCGTCAAGGCATGTTCGCCTTTAGCCAAGGTTTGTTTGTTTCCTCCGGCGCTGACGACAACATTGCCGTTTAGAAAACATTGATTCAAAGTGGTAACCGCGATATTGTTCGTTTCCGAGTTAATCCCTGCACCGAGACAAACGTATTCGTCATCAAAGAAAAACCAGGCTTTACGTGCTTTCAACGGATTGTGCGGACTGATAAAATCAAAACCAACCGCTCCGTATAATCCATCCGTAACAGCCCCGACGAACTCCATGGCGCCTGCTTTTTGTATTTGGTTTTCAGGCGGTAGCGATGGCTTTTGCAGGATGGTAGTTCCCGGTATCTTCTGCCAATCATTTACCGGTGCAAGATTGAGATATTCCGCACCCGTCAATGAAAGATAGTTTGTGCCGTCTCCCCGGTGGTGGTTCGTTATACCTTCTCCATTATAAGGCTCTTCCATATTCATATTACGGGTGGAAAACATTCTGACAGTTGTATAATAATTGGGACGTTGGTGTGCATAATGTTCCGATTGCCAAAAGAAAGTACTGTGAGATAGGCTTGGTTTTGCGTTATTTTTACTGAGGTCTATGATTTCCTGCAATTCCGATTTACGATAAGAAGAAGAGGCCAATAATCTTTCGGCGATGTGAGCA
>BNXY01000149.1 GCA_025999935.1 Bacteroidia bacterium
CCAGTGTGCCTGAGCCGTTGATAACAACATTACTGTTGACGGCATAATAGTCAGCTTGCCAGACGACTTTTTTGTCCGCCGGGATGGTTAGGTACAGCGCCTCCGCCACGCCGGAAAGCTCGCCGGTAACGGTGACGTCGCTATCTTCCAGCGCGGCCTCTATCGCGGCCTTGATGGCCGCAACCGTCGTGTACGGCCCCACGCCGTTGACTTGCAGACCCGCTTTTATGTTCACGCCAAAGCTCGCTGTGGTGAAGCTCACGGGGATCTTGCCGCCCGCTAACGTTCCCGTGACGGCGAGGGTGATATCGTTATAGTCGTATGCCCCGGAGAATGTGACGGTGTTGCCGCTGAAGCTGTGCGCCGCCGTTGTCGGGTTTGCCACAACGCCCGTTATGTCAAGGCCGGAGGGCAGCGACGCCACAACTTTGCCCAAATAGGCGTCAGCCGACCCTGCCGTATAGGTGTAGCCCGTGCCGCCCGCCACGCCCTTTGCAAGCGTCGGTCTCGCATCCAGACGGAACAGATTGGTGCCCACCGTGAAATTATACGAGCCTGCAGTGTCGAACGCCGTCTGGTTTGCCGCACCGGTGTAGTAGCCTATAGATGAGCCATATCTGCTTATACCGCCCGCCGCGATTGTTGGCTGTCCGCCAACATACAGCACTGCGTTATTGCTGATATAGATCAGCAAGGTTGGTGTGCCTGTATTTTTGATATTGCCGCCGGTGATGGCAAGGGTCGCAGCGCCGCCGATTGAAATCGTACGGCTGCTGCCGCCGGCATTTTCCACTGTTCCGCTTTTGATAACCACGGCAGCTGTGTCTAATGCCTCTATCGCATAATCATCTTTTGAACTCACCGTGCCGCCGTCCACGGTGAGGGAGGCATTTTCTATAACGCCTATTGCGATGCCGTCGGTACTCTCCACGGCGCCGCCCGTGCCCACAAAAGCGGACACGCCGCCGTAAAAATAAAGCGTATAACCGAGAAATGCGGAACTCGTTATCTTGCCGCCGCTTGCGATTTCAAATGCGCCGGAGCCGCTGATATTGATACTGTTGCTGCCTGAATAGTCCGCCTGCCAGACAACCGTTTGGCCGTCAGGTATGGTAAGTTCCAGCGACTCCTCCGTCGCAATGGAGAACGTGCCGGTGACGGTGACGTCGCCGTCTTCCAGCGCGGCCTCTATCGCGGCCTTGATGTTCGCAATCGTAATGTAAGGCCCCGCGCCGTTGACAAGCAGGCCTCCCGTCTGCACATTCACGCCGAAAGCCGCCGTGGTGAAGCTGACCGGAATATCCGTCCCGGTGGACAAAAAAGTCGTCTGGCAAGCTGACTATTATGCCGTCAACAGTAATGTTGTTATCAACGGCTCAGGCACACTGGATATTTCAGGCGGCGGCAAGATAACGAGTTCCGCCGGCACTTCTGCGCTTATGGTTTCAGGCGACCTGTCCGTTTGGGTGGGCGCGGGCGGCGCCGTGGAAAGTGACAACGCAAACAACATCGCGATAAGCGTTGGAGGCAATACCTCCCTCACTGTGGACGGCGGCACGGTAAAAGCAAAAAATAGAGCCGCGATAAACACATACGGTCTCGGGGGATCCTCCGTAATTATCAACAGCGGAAGAGTGGAAAATAACAGCGACGAGAGCCTCTCGACACCCCATACAATTGCACTATCCTCCGACAACACGACTCTCGCCATTAACGGCGGAACGGTGCAAAACACGGGTACGCCAACAAAGGTCGTCTCTATTGCGGGCACTTCCACCGTCCTGGTGTCGGGCAACCCGACAATCGCGGCAGGCGGTATTCAGAGAGCTTTTGGCGCAACGGGCACAGGCTACTACACCGGCGCGGCAAATGCGGCGGCGTTCGACGTCACCACAAACTTTTATACATTCACGGCGAATACCAACCTGTTCCAACTCGACAGCGCGCCTGCACTTACCGCGAACAACGGCGCCTATACTTACAGCGAAACGCCATCGGACTACCCTGTGGTCGCCACGCTTTCGGCAAAGCTGGATTTGAGCAACGCAAACGTAACCGCCTCGGCAGGCAGCCCGACGATAGATAAAACCGCGAATACCGTCACTTTCGACAAAATTGTGGATAACGCCGCCATCACGATTGAGGTGACAGGCGCGAAAATAGCGGGGACAGATATTCCGGTGAGCTTCACCACGGCGGCTTTTGGTGTGAATGTTGACCCGTTGACCTTCACCCTCACCCTCGCCAAAGGCCGCAACTGGTACCTGAGCAGCCCTGTGACAACCGCTAAAGTAAACACGGCGCTCGCCGCCGCTAATTTCGTGGAATACTACGATGAACCGCGCACTACGCCATATAGCGCATCCGACCCGACAATTGACGGCTGGGTAAATATCGCGGGCAGCGCGAACACACTTGTTCCGGGCAAAGGCTACGTTGTCTATGCCGAAGGTGAAGGCGACGTAACTTACACGTTCACAGGCATACCGAATACCGGAGATGTGGAAGTTCCGCTTACCCGTACCGCAGACGTAACCAAAGAGGGCTTCAACCTGGTGGGCAATCCGTACCTGTCATATATCGACTGGAACGCGGTAAGTTCGGTAAACGGTGATATTGTGGAGCCGACAATCTGGTACCGCACAAAAACCGATGCCTATCAGTTCTATACATACAACAGCGCAAGCGAATTGAGCGATCCTGTTTTGGAATATCCGTTGCAGTATATTCCGCCGATGCAAGGTTTCTGGGTGCGCGCCGCCAATGCAGGCACATTTAAATTTACCGAAGGCGCAAAGGTTGATAATGAGACGGCAGGGGCAGACAACGGAAACCTACTCCGACAGGCAACCGGCAACCAACGCCCGCTTGTCCGCCTGCAACTGGCAGATGGCGGGAAAACAGACCGCGCCGTGATTTTCGCAGACAAAA
>BNXY01000150.1 GCA_025999935.1 Bacteroidia bacterium
CAAAGATATGTGATTTATTTTAAATAAACAATTTTTGCAACAAAAAAATGTTTGGTTTGCATTTTTTGCGGTTTTTGGAGGGGGGTGTGGATTAAACGGAACTTTCCCAAAATGATTGTAATTCATTTTTGGGAAAGTTGTCGTGCACCAAAAAATGGGTTAAATCTTTTTACAATTTAACAGATATCATACGTCCATCGTAGGCAGTCGGTTGAGATTGATTGACTTTGTCCGGCTCGACCAATACTATCCTGAAATTGCGTTGTTGCAACATTCCGTTATAGTTGCCTTTACGGTCGGAAATAGTGAGTGTGCGGGATGAATCCTTCCATTCAAACTTTATCTCGGTATATTTGCCCTGCTCGTAGTTATAGTTGTCGAACTCATCTTCATAAAGCACAAAAGCGCCGTTACTTCCTTTATAAACGCGAATTTCAAGATCATCCCATTTTTTCTCTCCGGAATACTGTACTTTAGGTCCGAAAGGAATAATAGAGCCTGCTTTGACATACAAGGGAATAATATCTATCGGCGATTCGCGCTCTATGGTCTTCCCTCCCGTCAGTTTTTCGTTTGTCCAGAAGTCGTACCAATACGCTCCTTTCGGCAAATACACGGTTCTTGATTTTACTGCGGAATAATCGGTAGTTCGGGTAACATTACGTCCGCTTCCTGTTTCCTGAGTATATAGCGACTTGACTACCGGGCAGACTAACAACGATTTACCAAACATGTACTGGTCGTTGATATTCCAGACTTCTTTATCGTCCTTAAAATCCATCACCAATGCACGCATCATACTCGACCTGTTGGCGGTTACATCCCATGAAACGGAATAGGTATAAGGCAACAGACTGTATCGCAGGTTAATATATTTCTCAATCGCATCATATATTCGACCTCCTTTTTGTCCGAATTGCCATATTTCGCGCGGTGCATCGGCTCCGTGCGAGCGCATCATCGGATTGAAAGCGCCGAATTGCAGCCAGCGGACATACAGTTCATGATAGCCCGGATCTTCCAGCCTGCGTGGATAACTACCCAGAAAGAAGCCGCCTATATCGCTGTTCCAGTGCGGAATACCGCAGAGTGAAAAATTCAATCCGGCGGTTACCTGTCGAGCCAAATCGCCCCAGGTAGCCTGCACGTCGCCCGACCAGGTATTGGCGCCGTAGCGCTGCTGTCCGGCAAATGCCGAACGGGTCAGGATAAATACCCGTTTATCGGAAGTTGCTGCTCTTTGATGGTCGTACACTCCACCGACTGCCATGAGCGGATAAGCATTGCGTACCTTGCGGAAGGAGCCTAAATAGGTTTGGTTGTCCATGTCTTCGGGTTTAAAATCCAAATGGTCGGGTTCCGTCGAATCCATCCACCAACCGTCCATACCCAGTGAGAAAAGACCTTTATTCAAATGATCCCAATAGATAGCACGCGCTTCCGGATGGTAGGCATCGTAGGGTTTTACGCCTGAAGGATATTCCATGTTGGGCGGCCAACTGCTCAAGCCCGACTGCGGCCAGGTACCCATATCCAAAAGCATGTTCTTGGGCGCCATTAGCCGATACTGTTTCGTTTGCGGACCAAAGGAAGACCATATTGAGATGACCATTTTAGCATTCATCCCGTGAATGTCCTGCATCATTTTTTTGGGATTCGGAAAGTCCTCATTTAAGAACTCCATTGCATTCCACAGATAATTGCTTCCCCAATACTGCCAGTCCTGAATTATACCGTCAAGAGGGACGTTTGATTCTCTATGTTTCCGGACAATTCCGACAATTTCGTCCTGGCTTTTGTAACGCTCTTTACTTTGAAAAAAACCATACGTCCAAAGCGGAAACATGGGCGCATCTCCTGTGAGGCTGCGCATTTGGGCAACCACGCCATCGGCATTTCCGCCATACATGAAGTAATAGTCAACCAAATCGCCTACCTCCGACTTGAAAGAGGTTTCCTGTGCATTATCGGTAAAAGTAGTAGGCGAATAATTATCCCAGAACAGACCGTAGCCTTTTACCGATTGGAAGAAGGTTACAGCATCTTCGGTATTCCCTTGTATAAGACGCTTGGTTATACCTCTCTGCGACATTTGTCCGTTCTGTAACTGTCCGAGACCATAAATCGCTTCACCGGCATCAAGCGTAAAAGGTTGATATACGCTGAAGGTTTCTACACCTGCATCGTTAAAATCGGTGAACGTTGGTGCAGACTTTTCGAGTAGCAGTTTTTTGCCGTTATTTGTAAAGAAAGACACCACACCTGAACGCTGGTCTATATCAATATGCAACTGAGTACTTTCAATCTTTATGGAATTGCCGCTCTTGCGAGCAGTAAAATTCACAGTTTGTGGTTCTGCGATAACAGACAGGCTCTTTTTGGTATAATTCCATCCTTGGGGCGACTTGATTACCCTGACGGTTGATGGAGTAAAGAACTGCACTTCTACATTTACGCCTTGAATATTCGCAACTATGCCATTGACGCTTTTTTCAAAATTTTGAGAAAAAACTTGTCCTGCAAGGCTTAAAACTGAAAATAAAATCAGATATATTTTTTTCATCATCATGTAATTTTTAACTTACTTAAATTCCCAATAATCCCAGAAAAACAAATGGTTCTTTTGTGCGTTACTCCTGAAACAAAAATAGACGTCATGTTTCCCTGCGACATTTTTAATAACGCATGACATTTGCTTATATTTGTCCATTGCACCGGAGGAAGTTACTTTCAACGTTCCAGCAAGAACGCCTTCGGGACTGTCTAAACGAACATCAATAACGCTTCCTTCCATTACGCAAGCGGCAGAAATAGTAAATTCTTTCGCTCCCTTTCCAAAATCAACTCCGCGTATGCACAGCGATTCATTGTCGTCAATATCTGTAACACAAATCCTTC
>BNXY01000151.1 GCA_025999935.1 Bacteroidia bacterium
TCCATTCAATTTAGATACCGAAATGTTTTATTATTTGCATACCAACATGAAGCCCGATGATTTGGAAGAACCCAATCCTACGCTTTATATCGGTAAACTGAAGCAATAACTCGCCATTCAATGAACAGCCCGTCTTCAATAGCGTTTCTCATCGTTTATAAAGGCTTTGCAGGTAATCTATTGTGGGATAAAGGAACTTTGATTTACCGAAAAGAATTTGAAGCCCTGCTCTATCATTTGGTTCGATACAAACGCAAATTTTTCCGAACCGGTAGATTTACAAAGGCAGATTCCTCAACCGGTTCCGAATCGGGAAGAAAAAATATACTGAAATAAACAGAAAAATAATCGCTTGATAAATAATAGATTGCGATAAATCAACATTTCTTTTAAAAAAAAAGTTCCAAAAATATTTGTCTGTTTAAAAAATTCTTAATTATCTTTGCTGTGTAATTATAATAAGTCAGACACCTTTTATCATGAACACCAAAGGAGAAAACATATTAGTCAGCTTCCTTGAATTACTAAAAGTAAAACACACGAAGTCCTTTTCCAATCGGTATTTTGGAGAACATCCCCATAAATATAATCTGTTTGGTATTTCTAAGATGCTATCGGATTACGGGATTGAGAATGGCGGGACAAGGGTGGAAGATAAAGAAACCGACATTTTCAATATTCAAACGCCGTTTATTGCGCATACCGGCAGCGATTTTGCTACGGTCTATAAAGTGGAACCCGACAAGGTGCATTATATATGGAAAGGAAAAGACATCGCCATTTCCGTAGAACAATTTCTACAAACATGGAGCGGCTTTATTCTTTTGGCAGAATCTTCCGAAAATTCCATAGAACCCGGTTACAAAGAAAACAGGAAAAAAGAATTATTGAGTTTTTCTCAAACGACCATTTTCCTTTTGGCTGCTTGCTTGATTCTTGTATTGGGTTATATTTCCAGTTCATTATTCAAAAATCCCGGTCTTACATTCCTTACCGTCCTTAATCTCCTTGGCGTTTATATCGGTTATTTACTGGTTTTGAAACAATTGCACATCCACAGCGAATACGCCGATAAAATCTGCTCCCTTTTCAAACAAAGCGACTGCAACAATGTCTTGGAATCGAAAGCGGCCAAATTAGGAGATTTTATTGGTTGGAGTGAAATTGGATTGGGCTATTTTATAGCCAATACTTTGATTATTCTATTCTTGCCTCATTTGATTTCTTATTTGGCGATTATCAATATTTTAGTCTTGCCTTACAGTTTTTGGAGCGTTTGGTATCAGAAAGTGAAAGCCAAACAGTGGTGCGCCTTGTGTTTGATTGTGCAGGTTTTGTTTTGGTTGGTTTTTGCCGTAAATTTGATTTTTGGATACATTCAAATACCGGATTTCAATATTGCTAACTGGTTATTAACAGGCTGCATCTTCGTAGTTCCCATGTTAGGCATCAATATGCTGATACCCAAACTCAGCGAAGGAAACAAAGTAAGTCAATTGAATCAGGAAATCAACAGCATCAAGGCCGATGAAAATGTTTTAGCAACCTTGTTGAAAAAACGGCCGCATTACGAAGCAAACAAATCCGATTCGCAAATTCTTTTTGGCAATCCGGATGCAAAATTGCTCGTAACGATTCTAACCAATCCGTTTTGCAATCCTTGCGCCAAAATGCACAAGCGAGTAGAGAAACTACTCCATGAAATGAATAACAAAATTTGCATACAGTATATTTTGTCTTCTTTTGAACCAAGTTTGGATTTTGCGAATAAAGGTTTCATTGCAGTCTATTTAGAGAAAGATATAAATACAGCCATGCAAATTTATAGCGATTGGTTTGAGAAAGGAAAACCGCTAAAAGAGGAATTTTTCAAGCATCTTCAATTAAACACAGATAATCCGGAAGTTGAAACCGAGTTTCAGAAGCATGAAGCGTGGAAGGAGAAAACAAAATTGCGAGCAACTCCAACCATTTTGGTTAATGGTTATCAATTGCCTGATAACTATAAGATTGAGGATTTACGGTATTTTACTGAATTTAATGTGAACGTTAAATAACTGTTATTTTGTTGCAGAACAGGCAATAATCTGATCAATTATTGCGTAATGTAAATTGTGTTAAATATTTTTTTTATTAATTTAAATTATCTTTGTATGAAAAAGAAATTTATTACTTTACAAGGACTCAAAGAAGTCCTTTCAGATGGAGAACTGAAAAATGTTCTTGGAGGTAGCGGAGGAGGTAATTATTGTGGAGGCACATCAGTTTGTTCTGGGGGATGTTTTGTGACAGGACTCTATTGTCGTTATCTGGGTAAGAGTGGGGGACTTGCCGTTTGTCAATGCCAGCAATAAGTAAATTGCTTGCCAACGTCAGTCATTTATACTTAAAATTGTTAGTAAATACTTTTATTGTACATTGAAAACAGAAATGAAGTTTACATGACTAAAAGAGATGTCCAAGTGTACGGAAATGTTGCGTTAATGAATTAAATTCTATTCATTAACGTAAGGAAAAGATGGCATTTGTCATTAGTTGTTTAATTTATCCGATATTGTGCTTATAAAAGCATCCGTTGTTATACTCTTAATGACGAGTATAGGTGCAATATCGGAATTTTTTATTAATAGTTCTTATGGCTTATAAACATTTTTATTTGTATGAAACGAGCATACAAAACT
Organism: Bacteroidia bacterium; assembly: GCA_025999935.1. GTDB lineage: Bacteria > Bacteroidota > Bacteroidia > Bacteroidales > Azobacteroidaceae > Azobacteroides. Next base: position 2,682 of record BNXY01000151.1, read on the forward strand.
TGCGCCAAAGAGCATAAATTATAATGCGAGTTCCATACGACCATAAAAAACAAATTATAAATGCATGAAAAAGATATATTTTCTCCTTTTTTTATTTCTTTATATGACAGTGGGTTGTAAAAACACCCATAAACAATCTTCCGACTTGCCGGAAACCATATCAATAAATGTAGATAAGGTTTCCGACATTACATTCGCTGAAATGTTTTCAAAGATG
>BNXY01000152.1 GCA_025999935.1 Bacteroidia bacterium
GTATTTGCCGAAGGCAGCCACGAAAATATGTTGAAAGCGGCGGCACAAGCGCGTGATGAAGGTATTTGTTATCCGATATTGTTGGGGAATGACGAACGGATTACCAAATTAGCGGCTGAATTGCATATTGATTTGGAAGGCATTGAAATCGTCAATTTGCGACATGACAATGAAATGGAACGCCGGAAGCGGTATGCAAAGATTCTGACTGAAAAACGCGCACGCGAAGGCGCTACCTTGGACGAAGCCATTGATAAAATGTTTGAACGCAATTATTTTGGTATGATGATGGTGGAAACCGGAGATGCAGATGCTTTTATCACAGGTGTTTACACCAAATATTCCAATACAATAAAAGTAGCCAAAGAGGTAATCGGTATTCGGGACGGATACAAAACTTTTGCGGCTGTACATATCATAACCAGTAAAAAGGGAACGCTCTTTTTGTCCGATACGCTGATAAACCGGCATCCAACCACCAATGTCTTATTAGATGTCGCTAAACTAACTGTTGAAGCGGTGCATTTCTTTGCTCAGGATCCGGTAATTGCGATGTTGTCGTATTCCAATTTCGGCGCAGATCCGGAAGGAAGTCCCGCTTCGGTGCATGAAGTTGTCAATGTGATGCAGGAAACCTATCCGGATTTGCCCATTGACGGAGAAATGCAAGTGAATTTTGCTTTGGACAAAAACCTGCGCGACCTTAAATATCCATTCACGCGTTTGAATGGTAAAGATGTGAATACTTTGGTATTTCCGAATTTGACTTCGGCTAACATTGCCCAGAAATTATTGCAGGAAATGGAAGTAGGGGAGATGATCGGCCCGATTCAGGTCGGATTGAAAAAACCGATTCACTTTACCGATATTGAAAGTTCGGTTCGCGACATTGTCAATATTACCCGCGTGGCGGTAGTGGATGCCATTGCACACCAAAAGATTCAAAAAGAGAAATAGAAATTAAAATTCATATTATTAATCAATGAAAAAGTTTTTTTTTATTTTAAGCGTATTACTAATGACTTATTCAGCATGTAAAGACAGCAAGGGAACGGTTGATTCGCAAAATCCGTTTTTTTCTGAGTTCAAAACGCCGCAAGGAACGCCTCCTTTCGACTTGATTAAAGCGGAACATTACAAACCTGCCTTTTTGGAGGGAATCACACAACAAACCGCAGAGATTGAAGCTATTGTAAATAATCCGGAACCGGCTACTTTTGAGAATACAGTCGTGGCGTTGGAAGAAAGCGGCGCTTTGTTGGAACGGGTTTCCGGTGTGTTTTTTGCAATAGCCGGAGCAAATACCGATAATGTTTTGCAAGATATTGAAGAGGAAATAAATCCTTTATTGTCGGATCACCGGAATAATATGTATCTGAATGATAAGCTGTTTACCAGAATTAAATCGGTATATGAGAATCCGGAGACCGCGAGTTTGACTATCGAACAAAAGCGTTTGGTAGAAGATTATTACAAAAGTTTTGTCCGATTTGGAATCCTGTTGGATGAAACTCAAAAGACAAGGCTTCGCGAAATAAACAAGGAATTGAGTTTGCTTTCGCTTAATTTCGGTAAAAATTTGCTCGAAGAAACCAACAATTTTTTATTGGTTATAGATAATCCTGCCGACCTTGCCGGTTTGCCTGCCGGAGATGTGGAAATTGCAAGTCAAACCGCCAAAAAGAAGAATCTGGAAGGCAAATGGGTGTTTACTTTGAGCAAACCGAGTTGGGTGCCTTTCCTGCAATATGCCGACAACCGGGCTTTGCGCGAAAAACTCTACAAAGCCATGTACAGCAGGGGAAATAATGGAGATAAAAACGACAACAAGGAAATCATTAAGAATATTGTCAATCTGCGTTTAGAAAAAGCCAATTTGCTGGGTTACAAATCCCATGCCGATTATGTTTTGGCGGAAACCATGGCTAAAACGCCGGAAAACGCTTTCAAATTGTTGAACAATATTTGGGAATATGCGCTGCCTCAAGCCAAATTTGAAAGAGCGGAATTGCAAAAACTGATCGACGATGAAGGCGGTAATTTTAAATTAGCATCTTGGGATTGGTGGTATTATGCCGAGAAATTACGCGCTTTGAAATATGATTTGAATGAAGAAGAAGTGCGGCCTTATTTTGTATTGGAAAATGTAAGGGACGGCGTTTTTGAAGTGGCGCATAAATTGTATGGTCTTACGTTCAAGGAACTTAAAAATATTACGATTTATCAGGAAGATGTAAAAACGTTTGAAGTTGACGATGCGGATGGTTCACTGATCGGGATTATCTATTTGGATTATTTTCCGCGTCCCGGAGCAAAAGGAAATGGCGCCTGGATGGGAAATTTTAGAGAACAAGCGATTTCTCATGGAGAATTTATTTACCCGATTGTGTATAATGTAGGCAATTTTGCTTTGCCTGCCGGAGATGCTCCTTCACTTTTGACGCTGGATCAAGTAGGAACTTTGTTTCACGAATTTGGACATGCTCTGCACGGATTGCTTACAAAATGTACATACAAAAGTCTTTCCGGAACCAATGTTTACCGTGATTTCGTTGAATTACCCTCTCAAGTGATCGAACATTGGGCGTTTCATCCGGAGGTGTTAAAATCGTATGCCAAGCATTATAAAACCGGTGAAATCATTCCGGATGCTTTGATTGCCAAAATAGAAAAAGCGGCGACTTTCAATCAGGGATTTACGACAACGGAATTGGTTGCAGCCGCTATTCTTGATATGAAATGGCACAGCATTGAATCTCCTTTAACGGTTGATGTAGAAAATTTTGAAAACAATGCGCTGAAAGAAATCGGCTTGATTCCGGAAATTATTTCCCGATACAAGAGTACGTATTTCAGTCATATTTTTGACAGCAGCTATTCGGCCGGATATTACAGCT
>BNXY01000153.1 GCA_025999935.1 Bacteroidia bacterium
ATACCGCACAGAATAATAATACCTTTTTCATTTTTTCTAAATTTAAATTATTATAAATTGGTTAGTTGTAAATTTTTATTTCCCTTCTACGACTATCACAAATTCCCCGCGGGGTTCAGTCTGCGTAAATTGCGCAATTAATTCCTCTAAACTTCCATGCACGGTTTGTTCGTGCAATTTGGAGATTTCTCTTGAAACGGATGCTTTGCGGCTGGCGCCCAGATATTCAGCCAATTGCGTAAGTGTTTTTACTACCCGGAAAGGCGATTCATAAAAAATCATCGTCCGGGTTTCTTCCGCCAATTCGGTCAAACGGGTTTTCCTTCCTTTTTTTTGCGGCAGAAAGCCTTCAAAACAAAACCGGTCGGCCGGTAAGCCGGAATCCACCAAAGCCGGGACAAAAGCCGTCGCTCCCGGAAGACATTCCACGTCAACGCCTTGCGCCACACATTCGCGAGCCAGCAAAAAACCCGGATCGGAAATTCCCGGCGTACCCGCATCGGAAACCAATGCCACATTTTCGCCTGCTTTTATCCGCGAAACAATCCAATCGACCGTTTGATGTTCGTTGAATTTGTGATGGGATTGCATTTTATTCTTGATTTCGAAATGCTTCAGCAAAAATCCGGTCGTCCGCGTATCTTCCGCCAGAATCAAATCGACTTCTTTTAAAATCCGGATGGCTCTGAAAGTCATGTCTTCCAGATTGCCTACCGGCGTGGGTACCAAATATAATTTTTTCCCCTCCGGCATCATTCAGGCAAAATGTTTATCCAATAAATCCCGAAGGGTAATTCCCGAATCGCTTTCCCATTGAATGGCATAATTTTCATTCAAATAATCCAATGCCTCGCGTAAACTGTGACACGAATTGAGTTGCGTAAACGTTTTGTTCATCTCCTCCGTATTCCCATGGAATAAATCCCGCTGAAACATGAAACGATGATTGAGGGTCAACGATTTACTAAAATCCGCATAGATTTTTTTGGCAATTGTATCGCTTAAAAAACCGGTAGTTTCGACCATTGGCGCCGGTTTAAATGATTCGTTGACATCGCCCAATTGTTCTTCACTTTCTTTCAAGTGCTTCATCATGTGTTGGAGTTGGGCGGATTCTAATTCGTAAACACCTTGTTTCAACTTGTTTAGCACATCAATCGACGCGCTGAAAAATGACAAGGGAAGCGTGTCCATATTCTGCACTTTCCGGAATGTTTCTTCCAGAATATAAATCTGTTCCAGATATTGCTCAATTTCTTTTTTAAAAGTCATATCAATAGCCTATTATGCGACAAATTTAGGTAAATAATTTCAAATTAAATCAATTTTCTAATAATTCTTTCGCAGGATTGATTAAATAAATCCGTTCGGTCGCTCTGGTAAAGGCCGTATAAAGCCAACGATAGAAATCAATTCCCAGATATTCTTTAGGTACATACGACAAATCAAGGAAAACATTTTTCCATTGTCCGCCCTGGGCTTTGTGGCAAGTAACCGCATAAGCGTATTTTACCTGAACGACATTGTAATATGGATTTTCTTTCATTCGTTTCATCTTTTCACGTTTCCCGGAAATATCGGCGTAATCTTCCAAAATATTGTAAAATAGTTTGTCGTTCAATTCTTTCGGTAAAGCGGGAGAATCGGTGTGAAGCGTTTCCGGCAGGATTTTCAAATCCATTTCCACTTCATAATCCGGAAAACGAACCGTCACGTCGCAAAACCGGAAACCGTACAATTCCTGCACTTTCCGGACACGGAGCACTTCCATCAAATCGCCGTTGGCAATAAAATCCATGGATTTTTCGTCTTTCGCCCAATAATAATTGTTCTTGGCAACCATCAACAAATCGCCGCTGCTCAATTCTTCTTCGCGGGAAAGAATCCGGTTCCGGATGCCGTTGTTGAAAATACCGGTTTGTTTGTTGGAACGGGCAACCACAATGGTTTCCTCCAGACTGTCGCGATGGTAGGCGTCGCTGAGGGTTTCGATTAAGTCTTCGCCGCCCACCACTTTTACATCCGGATAATTTTTTGTCCGGATTTGGGGAAATACATCTGTTTGATTTTCCTTTAGCATTTTTCGCAAATTCGTGGCATTCATCAGGATGCCCGACGCTTCCGCCTGACGGACTACCTGTGTCAGCGTAATCGTATGAATCTCCATGCCATATCCTTTCAATACCTCTGCATCCAAAGCGGGACTTTCCGTTTCGGAAACCGGAGGCAACTGCGCCGAATCACCCATTAAAATCAAACGGCAGCCTTCGCCGCTGTAAACATAATGAATCAAATCGTCCAACAATCTTCCCGAACCGAAACTGAACGAATCCAATCCTCCGTTTGAAATCATGGAAGCTTCATCCACGATAAACAAAGTGTGTGTGTGCAAGTTATCTGCCGGAACAAATCCGGTAGGTTCGTTGGAAAAAACTTTCTGGCGGTATATTTTTTTGTGGATGGTGTAGGCGTTTTGTCCGGCGTAAGCGGCGAAAACTTTGGCGGCGCGACCGGTAGGCGCCAGCAAAACAGCCTTCTGGTTCAGCTCATTCATGGTTTTTACGATGGCGCCCGCCAAGGACGATTTGCCGGTACCGGCATATCCTTTTAACAAAAACAAAGAATCGTTGTTCCGGTCAAAAAGGAAATTACTTAGTTTTTCCAAAGCCGAATGTTGTTCGTCCGTGGGTTCAAAAGGAAAATTTTTCCGGATTTGTTCTAAAAAAAAGTTGTTTAACATAACGATTCAATCCATTCAAAAGGTAAAGTTAAGCAATTATTTCCTACATTTGCACAAGAAAAGGAATCCTTTTATGAAACGAATTATTAAAACAGACTTGTATGTTGTTGTTATTTTATTGATTTACATGTGTATAATAAGTATTTTAT
>BNXY01000154.1 GCA_025999935.1 Bacteroidia bacterium
TACGCAGTTGCGTTATACCGACGTCAACATCAAAAGGGAAGTCAAGTTTCAGCACATCCTGATTTTCGCCCTGGCCGGTTCGCTGCTTATTTTGTGCAGCCTGTTCAATTACCTGACCCTGTTTCTCAGCCGTTTCCGGATACGTCAAAAAGAATTGGCGCTACGGACGGTGTGCGGCGCATCCGAACGTTCGCTGTTTGCGCTGCTGTCGGTTGAATTTACGCTTACCCTGTTGTTTGCGCTGCTGTTGGGCGGCGTGTTTATTCAGTTGCTTCATGCGCCCTTCCAAAAACTGTCGGAAATCCGGATGGAACTGTCCGCCATTTACGGCGAATCGGCGCTCTATACCGGCGCGGTAATTGCGTTGTCGTTGCTGGTATTCTGGCTGATTTTGGCGATATTCCGGCGCAGGACATTGAATACGGTCATCCGGCACGGCAACAAGAATCGTTTCCGTAAACTGTCGATTGTTGCACAGTTATTTATCAGTATCGGATTCGCATTTTGCACAATCGTTATCCTGAAACAGATGTATTTCCTGCATCATACGGATTTGGGGTTTGCGTTTAAGGACAGGGGTTCCGTTATTACAAGTGAAAAACTGGTCGTACTGGAAGATAAGATTAAACAGATAACGGAAATAACGGAAACGCTTCAGGCGGAAATTCCTTTAGTGCCTCAGAACATACGGATGAGCAGTGGAGTATCTGAATGGGACGAAAAATCCGAAGGAGCAGAAGTAGTGAATATAGAAAGTATTAAGGTTTCGGAAAAATATACATCGTTTTACGAGTTTCGTTTGATAGAAGGTGAAATGTTACGCGATTCCGACCCTGACAGTTTGGTATTGATTAACGAATCGGCCGTAAAAGCCTTCGGCTGGAGCGAACCGGTTGGAAAAAAATTCAACAACCGACTTACCGTGAAAGGCGTGGTCAAAAATATCTATAATTTTGCGCCGACCGTTTCAGCCAAACCATTCTATTATTCCCTTCCGGGAAAAAACGACCGGCTTAATTCCGTTTTATTTAAATACAAAGAAGGAACATGGAAAACAGGTAAAATAAAAATCGAAGAGATTCTCAAAGAATTATATCCCGATAATAAATATGTTAACGCATTGGATACGGAAGAAGAATACGATAAATTCCTGACCTCGGAGAATGCCTTGCTGAAGATTCTTACCTTTGTTTCGTTGGTTTGCGTATTGATTTGCATATTCGGCTTCATTTCGTTAGTATCCCTGACCTGCGAGGAACGACGAAAGGAAATCGCCATCCGCAAAATCAACGGGGCGACGGTTCGGGATATACTGGGCATCTTTATCAAAGAGCATTTCCTGTTGCTGTTGATTGGCGCGGCAGTTGCTTTTCCTGTCGGCTATTACGTTATGCAAATCTGGTTGGAGCAATATGTTGCGCAAACCGCTATTTCACTTTGGGTATATCTGTCCATACTCGCGGCATTGGTGGCGGCCATTGTGCTGTGTGTCGGTTGGCGGGTGTATCAGGCGAGCGTCAAGAATCCGGCGGAAGAAATAACTAAAAGTTAAGAACTAAAAACTAAGAGTTGATATGATTAAGCATTATTTGACGGTTGCTTTCCGCAACATGCGGAAATACAAAACCCAATCCATAATCAGTATTATCGGCTTGGCGATGGGATTTACTTTCTTTGCTTTGGCGAGTTTGTGGATACGGTATGAGAAAACGTATGATGCCTTTCATAAAGGCGCCGACCGGATTTGTTTGGTCAGAATTATACGTCCGAATGCTCCTTTAAGTTCTGTAACTCCTTATCCTTTGTCTTCTTACTTAAAAGAGACCTTTCCTGAAATAGAAGACGCCTGTAATCCTTTGCTTTGGAAATCCAACCTGACAGTTGATAAGGTTAGGCATGAAATATGCGAAGCAGGCGCCGATTCTGCTTTTTTGCGGTTTTTTGATGTAAAAGTTATAGCGGGAAATCTGGATTTTTTGATTCTGGGAAGTAACAATATCGCATTATCAGCCGAATTCGCCAAAAGTCTTTTTGGCGATGAAAATCCTTTGGGAAAGATTGTCTATGAAAGCGGAGACGAAAGGATCATTTGCGCAATAGTCGATGGGTGGTCTAAACATAGCAATATTCCTTTTCAGATTCTTATACCCAACGAGGTTTATACAGGTTGGTCTATGAAAACTTTTATCAAAGTCGGAGATGGAACGGACATAAAAGCTTTTGAGAAAAAATTGCGGGCGCATATTCCAAAAGATGATGACTCTCATATTTTTGAACAAATAAATCTCACACCGCTCACTCACTTGCGATACGAAAATCCATTGGATGAATCCGGTTTAAAATTCGGGCAAATATACCTCTTTGCTCTGTTTGGCGGATTGGTTATTTTATGTTCCTTGTTCAATTATTTAACCTTGTTTGTCAGCCGGTTCAAGATACGAAAAAAGGAATTGGCTTTGCGGACGGTCTGCGGGGCGTCGGGCAAATCCTTGTTTGCGCTTTTTTCCGTAGAGTTTCTTTTGTTGCTGTTTGGCGCTTTGATTGCAAGCCTGTTTTTTATTCGGTTGGCGCTACATCCTTTTCAGGAACTATCAAATGTTTATTTAGGCTTATCGGAAATTTATCCGGAAACAAGCTTGTATATTGGCGTGATTATTTTGCTGACTTTTGCTGTTTTCGTTTTGGTATTGGCCCTGTTCCGAAAACAATCGTTGAACAAATCCATTCAAAAAGGAAACAAAAACAGTTTCCGGTACGTGTTGGTAACACTTCAATTGATAATCAGCGTCGGATTTATTTTTTGTACGACGGTCATGATAAAACAAATCCACTTTCTGCATCACATTGATTTGGGATTTGGATATAAAAA
>BNXY01000155.1 GCA_025999935.1 Bacteroidia bacterium
ACTACCCGCTTGCTCAACGAGGAAAAAGTAATTGCCGCCAAGGGAATCGGCGGCTATCACTTGGTTTGCGACGCTTGTTCCGATGAGGCGGTTCAAAAACTTCGGGAAATAAAAATTCGGGATACCAAACCGTTTGCGGTAATGTTTAAAGACATTCAAAGTTTGCATCCATTTGTTTTTCTGAATGAAACAGAGGAAGAAAACCTCCTTTCATGGCGTCGCCCGATTGTGTTGCTGAAAGAAAAAAAAGAGGCGCGCGCGCTTTCGCCTTTTCTTCATCCCGAAATGCAGACTTTGGGCTGCATGTTGCCTTATATGCCCATCCATTACGATTGGTTTGAAGGTGTCCATTCGCCGGTATTGGTCATGACCAGCGGAAACCTGAACGACCGCCCGATTATCATTACTCCGGAAGAAGCCGAAGCGGAATTGGGCGGCAAAGTAGCATTGCTACTCCATCACAACCGGCCGATTCACAACCGAGTGGATGATTCGGTGGTGCAAGTTATCGGCAAGCAAACAGGATTGATTCGCCGTTCGCGGGGCTATGTTCCCGAACCTTTTTTTGCCGATATTTCCACCGAAGGGATTTGGGCGTTCGGCGCGGAAAAAACCAACACTTTTGCTTTGGGTAAAGGAGATACCATTGTGCAAAGCCAATACATCGGCGACCTCAAAAACGAGGAGACTTTCCGGTTTTACACGGAATCCATGGAGCGTTTCCGGCATTTGTTCCGTTTCACGCCCACTCAATTAGTCTGCGACCTGCATCCGGATTACCTCTCTACTTTACATGCCGAAAAAATGGCTTCGGAAAACGGTCTTCCGCTGCTGAAAGTACAACACCATCATGCCCACGCCGTTGCCTGTATGTTGGAATACGGACTTCACGAACCGGTCATTGCCGTCGTCTGGGACGGAACCGGTCTGGGCGATGACGGAGCGGCCTGGGGTGGCGAATTTTTCCTGTGCAACCGCAAACAATACACCCGTTTGTCGCATCCCGAATATGTGCCGATGCCCGGAGGAGACAAAGCGGCTTATGAACCCTGGCGAATGGCGGTCGCGTATCTTCATCATTACCAACTGCCTATTCCGGCTGAATTGACGAATCGAATCGGAGAAGAAAAAATACGAATGATTACCGGCATGATTGACAAGAAAATCAATTCGCCCTACACCTCAAGCATGGGCCGCTTGTTCGACGCATTCGCTTCTTTGTCGGGCGTTTGCGACACAGCTACCCGACAGGCGGAAGCGGCGGTATTGCTGGAACAATGCGCCGACGAAAACTGTTCGCTCCGCTATCCGGTGGATGTCGGCGGCAATCCGTTTTCACTTTATCCGCTGTTTCAAAACGCATTGGCCGATTTACAGAAAAAAGTTCCGGCTGAAATCATGGCGGCCAAGTTTCATCACTTTTTGGCGGATTTGATTGTGGAAAAAGTCAAACAAATAGCCAAAGAAACCGGCGTAAAACAGGCGCTTGTTTCCGGAGGATGCTTTCAGAATAAACGATTGTGCGAAGAAATTCAAAAATTATTTTTGTATGAAAATATTTCTTTGTATCTTCCCGCCCAAATTCCATGCAACGACAGCGGGCTTGCCGCCGGACAGTTGGTTATTGCGGCGGCGCAAATGGAAAGCGGATGACACGGACTGTGAAGCGTTGGGATAAACAGCATGAAACCCGCACGTAGAAAATCAAAATAAGCATACAAAAAATTGTAAAACCGGCATAGAACGAATACCGAGTCGTGTTTTTTTTACAAATATCAAAAAAAAACTTACCTTTGCCCCCAAAATAGTCCGATAAATTTGACTATTTTTTTTTGACAAATTTATATAATTTATGAAAATACGTCTATTTTTAACATGCGCGATTATCGCCGCTCTGCCCTTCAATACTTGGGCGGACGAAGGAATGTGGCTTCTCCCTTTGTTGAAGCAACAACGTTTTGCCGAGATGCAGGCTTTGGGTTTGAAACTTCAGGATTATGACATTTATAATCCGGATGGCTCGTCGCTGAAAGATGCAGTGGTCGTTTTTGGCAGCGGATGTACCGGCGAGGTGGTCTCTCCCGACGGATTGGTGCTGACCAACCACCATTGCGGATACAGCCAGATTCAGCAGCACAGCTCTTTGGAGCACGACTACCTGACAGACGGTTTCTGGGCGCAAACCCGCGAACAGGAATTGCCGAATCCGGGACTGAGCGTTACTTTCATCGACAAAATAGAAGATGTTACTGCTTATGTCTTGTCCCGTTTGAAACAAGACCCCGATTCAACCGGTGTGAACTTCCTCTCGCCGAGGTATCTGAATGGGCTGGCCAAAGAAAAAGCCGGAGAGCAATTTTTGAAAGATAATCATGGAACAGAAGTGGAAATCAAGCCTTTCTACGGTGGAAATCAATACTATATGTTTACCAAAAAACGCTATTCCGATGTACGCTTTGTAGGTGCGCCTCCTTCGTCTATCGGTAAGTTTGGAGCGGATACGGACAATTGGATGTGGCCACGCCATACGGGCGATTTCTCGGTTTTCCGCATTTATGCGGATGCCAATGGTAATCCGGCGCCTTATTCGGCAAACAATGTGCCGCTTCATCCCAAACGCTGGTTTAAAATTTCGATAAAAGGAATTGAAGATACGGATTTTGCCATGATGATCGGCTTTCCGGGACGTACCAATAAATACTACACCTCGTGGGAAGTAGCCGAACGTCGCGACATTGACAATGATGTCCGCATCCATATCCGCGACCTCAGGCAGGAAGTGATGCTGGCGGAAATGTTGAAAGACCCTGCCGTTCGCATCCAATATTCGAGCAAATATGC
>BNXY01000156.1 GCA_025999935.1 Bacteroidia bacterium
CTTTCTGTCTGTCAGAACGATTGACTATTTTCGTTATTTTTCTTTTTAAAAGAAATTTGTACATGCTGTTATATCATTTTAAGGAAATCTTCTTCCGAAATAATTTTCACACCCAATTTTTGGGCTTTTTCCAATTTCGCCGGCCCCATATTTTCGCCGGCCAATATATAATTGGTTTTAGCAGAAACCGCTGCTACGTTTTTTCCTCCGTTTTTTTCAATCAATGTCTTATATTCATCGCGCGAATGTAGTGAAAAAGTTCCACTTATCACGAATGTTTGCCCATTTAAAATATCGGTTTTGTCCGCCAAAGCATCCTCGCCCAAAGCGAATTGCAGGCCGTAAGACTTTAATCTTTCGACTAATACACGATTTGATTCAATTGAAAAATAATGAATAACGCTTCGGGCGATTACTTCTCCTATTTCGTCAACGCCAATCAATTGTTCGTAGGCCGCATGGATTAAATCGTCTATGGAATGAAAAGCATTGGCTAATCTTTTCGCGACGGTTTCGCCTACATAACGAATTCCAAGGGCATAAAGCACTCGTTCGTAAGGAACCTGTACCGATTCGCGAACACTTTCGACAAAATTTCGGGCTGATTTTTCCGCCCACCGTTCCAACTTGAAAATATCTCCGGCTTTCAACTCGTACAAATCGGCGGCATTTTTAATCAGTCCGGCATTATAGAATTGATTGACGGTTTCCTCTCCTATATTAATATACATCGCTTTCCGGCTGACAAAATGCTCTATCATCCCCTTGATTTGCGGGGGACATCCGAAATGATTCGGGCAATACCAGGCTGCTTCGCCTTTTTCCCGCACGAGCGGCGTTCCACATTCGGGACAGTTTTTGATGAAGTGCACTTTATCGCCAATCATAAACCGGGCTTCCTTGTTCACGCCGGTTATTTTGGGAATAATTTCGCCGCCTTTTTCCACGTAACACAAGTCGCCGAGGTGAATGTCAAAGTTACTGATAATGTCAGCATTATGCAATGAAGCCCTTTTGACAATGGTTCCGGACAATAAAACCGGTTCGAGATTAGCAACCGGCGTGACGGTTCCGGTTCTTCCCACCTGAAAATCGACTGAATTTAACCGGGTTTCAGCCGATTCGGCCTGAAATTTATAGGCAATCGCCCAGCGCGGAGATTTGGCTGTCCATCCCAAATTCAACTGCTGCCGGGCGGAATTGACCTTTAATACGATTCCGTCGGTGGCGACAGGCTGGTTTTTGCGTTCTTCATTCCAATAGTTGATGAAATCGAAGACTTCGTCCAATGTTCGGCATTTTTTCATGGCATCGGAAATCTTGAATCCCCAGCTTTTGGCTTTTTCCAAATTTTCGTAATGCCCGTCTGCCGGAAGATTTTCCCCCAACAAGTAATATAAATAGGAATCCAAGCGGCGGGAGGCTACGGTGGCCGGATTCTGCAATTTCAGCGTTCCGGATGCCGCATTTCGCGGATTGGCAAACAGGGCTTCGTCCGCTTCGGCACGTTCTTCGTTCAACTTGTCAAACACCTTCCATGGCAACAGTACTTCTCCCCGAATTTCAAACAAAGCAGGATAATCTTTTCCGTGCAGTTTGAGCGGTATGCTGTTGATTGTTCTGACGTTGGCTGTCACATCATCGCCGCGCACACCGTCGCCGCGGGTAATGGCGCGTATCAGCAAGCCGTTTTCATAAATCAGGGAAATGGAAGTGCCGTCGTATTTCAGTTCGCAGACAATTTCAAAATCTTCGTTCAGCGATTTTCTCGTCCGGTTGTAAAAATCCGTGATTTCGCCTTCCGAATAGGTGTTGGAAAGGGAAAGCATCGGGTAAACATGTTCCACCTGTACAAAATTTTTATTGATATCGCTGCCCACCCGTTGGGTTGGAGAATGGGGATCAAAATATTCGGGATAAGCCGTTTCTAACCGCTCCAATTCTTTCAGCGATTTATCAAATTCAAAATCACTGATTTCGGGTTGAGAAAGAACGTAATAGCTGTAATTCAGGCGTTCAATCTCTTTCCGTAATGCCTCTATTTTATCTTTTATCGTTTCCATCGAAAACTCTCTAAAATAACATGAATATCTTTATTTATATAGTCCAAAACAGGAGCAATGGAATCCTGATTGGGCGGATTATCGAAATACAAAGCCCCCCGGAAAAAAGACCGGACGCTGTCGGTTACCATAAACTGAACAGGACTTGCCACATTCCCTTTTATCTCATACACAAGAGCATATACTTTTTGCTCCGGATTTTTAAATTCGTATTCATCAATCCCGTCGGCCTTGATGGCATGAAAATAAGCCATTTCCTTACTTTCAGCGGCTTTGGTCTGAAAATCCGCCGCCGTAATTGGGAAATAAGTGCAATAAATACGGGCGTTATAAGGAGGATAATTCAGATTAAACCAATCTATTTTCAATGAATCTTTCACATTTTCGACAGTTGCCTGATTGGATATGTCAAATTCAAACCCGGAATATCCTCCTAAGGAATGGTAAACCGGTTGGCGCAAATGAATGTAAAAATAAGCGCCGGGTTTCGGGGAATAATCCCGTGAACAAGCGCTCATCCATAAAATAATCCCCAAAGTTAAAAAAAATTTATGTTTCATGCAAAAATTTAACTTTAAGGATACGTTTTTTATCCATCTCAAGGATTTTAAAAGAATAATTTCCGAAAGTGATAAGCTCCTTTTTTGCAGGGAAATCCCCTTTTATTTCCAGAATCAAACCGGCCAAAGTATCCACTTCATCCGTTAATTTTCCAAATGTTTTGGGG
>BNXY01000157.1 GCA_025999935.1 Bacteroidia bacterium
GTATTTGGGCGCTATATTTTGAACCGTACCGTTCGTCGGTAACCACTAACAGTAATTGCTGTTTGCCTAATTTCAGGTTCTCGGTGGGCAGGTCAAGCGTTCGGTCGGTAGATATTATGCTGTCGGTCGCAAAGTTGCTGCTTTTGAGTATCCACTCGTAAGTGAAGACATTTAAAGCGCTGTCGGATTCATTGGCGTACGCAATGACCGGTGAAAGGTTTACGCCGTCTTCGTAGTAAAAAGTACGGCTGGGAGCCTCGAATTTTACGGTAATTTCCTTTCCCGTACCTTGGGGGTTGTTTATTCCGTCTTCCATACAGCCGGCAAAGATTATAATCGTTGCAAGCAACAGGATTGTTTTATGTAAAGTCTTGTAGTTCATATCTAAAATTATGAATGATTATACATTTCGATAAGTAATTGTATCCAGCAGGCGACCGTTTTCGTCTTCGATAGCGCTTCCAAGTTCAGCTTCTTTTTCCCGTAGAAAAAATATGAATTGCTTCATTAATTCAATCACATCGCTGACAGGCACATTGGTGAGGTCGTGTTTCCCGGTAGCCCGGATGAACCACTGGTATTTGACGAGCGTGTATGGGCCGAAGAATGCGTTTGTATATTCAACATTCCACCATTTAGGTTGTTCCACTTTGTTTGTAACGTAAACAGGCATCTTGAGGTATCCTTCGGGGCCGGGTTTAAATGTTTCATTGGGAACGATGTTCAGCACAAGCAAAAACATTTCATTGTCCATGGCGGCGTTTTTTCTTATGGTAACGTGCAATGTGTCTTCAAACCTTCCGCTATGTAAAACAAGATCTTCGGGCTTTATATCGTACTCTTTCGCAAGCAAAGTCGAAGCGGCGTCGGAAGTCAGGGAACATTGCATGTCTTTGTCCGAAGGTTTACCTATGCGAGTGACTGGTATCGGCAGGCGATATTCGTTTACATCGGGCAACACGCCAAACGATAAGGTCAATGTGTCGCTTGCCGGTCGGGTAAAATGTAAATAATTGTCTCCCGAATACGTGGGAATTTCTTCTTTCTGACAGGAGAACAAGATTAAACTTGCTATCGTCAGGACGGTTATTTGAAAAATATTTCGATTCATTATTAAGTATTTATTATTTATTTTTCTTTATCATTCATTAAAGCGATATCTCATTCTGCGGAATGGGTAAAGTGTATTTGCTCGACAGGTTTATATCGGTCAATCCGTCGTTGACGGGCAACCGGTGCTGTTTGCAGAAGAAGAAGTAATGAGCGCCTTCGCACGCATACTCTCTTTTGATTTCCTTCGACAGGGCGATTAAAAAATCCTCGCGCGTGTCGGCGACGATGTCAACCGTGCAGCCGCGTACGCTTTTGCGGAATTTGTTCAGTTCGTCCACCGCCTTGGGCAAATCGGTTGCCGACAGACATTCCAGTGTGATGAATTGCAATTCCGAAATGCGTATCACCGGTATCATGGAATTTTCGAGGGCGCTTGCATTGTTGGTAACGTTATATTTTAAGGAGCGATGGATAAGGTCTTCTCCTTTGGCGCCCGGATTTTCTTCATAGACGAGCTTGCCGTAGCGGACGTCGGAAATATCGTTTCCATAGACTTGTTCGACATTTTTCAACGCAAAAGCATTGCGGCTGTAGGATACGAGGTCTTCGTAATTACTTGCCAGCTTGACATTGTAAAGCCCGAACAGCGTTTCCTGCATCAGTTTGTGAGGGTACGACCTGATATCGGAACTGTTCCATGCGGGATTGGTTGCCACAAGGTAACAGAAATTTTCGGAAGCGGCGATATTGTTCAACGGCGCTACATAACGGGTTCGGACAGTTTGCGCTACCTCTTGCGCCGCACTTTGGTTGCCGGCATAGAGATACACTCTTGCCAACAAAGTTTGGGCGGCAACGTAGTTGAGTCTTGTGCCGCGTCCGAGGAAGAACGGCATAATTCCGTCAATGCCTTGCGAATAACGTAAAGTCCAGTTTGTCAGGTACTTTTCGCGGGCTGTCGATTCGCCTTCATAACGTTTGAGCTGGTCGCAAGCTTCTTCGAGGTCGGCGATTATTTTTTGTAAAGCGTCTTTTACCGGCAGACGTTCGGCAAATTTATTCGGAAATTGGTCGTTGTAAGGGATGCCTGCCGTATTGTTTCCTTCTATGGGCGCCGGCGCAAACAGTCGCAACAAATCGAAGTGCATCATTGCCCGCAAAGCAAGCGCTTCTCCGCGAATCAATTCCACTTCATACTCCAATACGCCGGGAAATAAATTTTTATCTGCTTTTTCGAGGTGTTGCAGGAGATTGTTAATATTCGCGATGACATTGTATCCGGTAAGCCATATATCAGCGGTATAACCTTCTACTTCGTTGGTGTTGTATTCGTACCGTTCGGTATAGGTGTATCTTTTTTCTACATTCGGTTCGTTATTGTTGCTGTAACATTGAGATAGCGCACTGGCGAATCCCCACGTAAATTCCCTTCCGTAGAGTTTGTTCGACGCCAATTCCTGGTAAATGCCGTTGAGCGCGGTGTGATAGCCGCTGTAAGTTGAAAACAGTTCATCCGCCGAAACCGTATCTTCAGGCGTGATGTTGAGCCAGTCGGAACATGAGCAGCACAGCGAAGCGCACGTTATCAGCAGTGCGGCCGCAATCTGTCTGCTTTTGACTTTTACGTTGCTATTATTTATATCGT
>BNXY01000158.1 GCA_025999935.1 Bacteroidia bacterium
CGGGCATGCGTTATGCGTGGCGGGTAAGGGCGGTAGCGCGTGAAGGACTGGAAGACGCCAATGTTTTCAAGAACGAAGGATACAGCGAGATTTTTTGGTTCGATTATGCAGCCGACTGCGCTCCGGTGCAGCAAACAGTGGCAGCCGTAGAAAAGAAATCGGTGCTAATAACATGGATTCCCACCAAAGCCATAGAATACACGGTGGAATACCGAAAGAAAGGTTCATCGCGGTGGTATCCGGGGCCGGTATCGGGTAATGAAAGTCGGTTGTACGGATTGGAACCGGGAATTACCTACGAATACCGCATCGGTTCGCGCTGTGTGGCGAATGATGTGCTCAACTACAGCGCCTTGAAATCATTTACGATGCCGGACAAACCGGAACGGAATCCGGAATGCGGCCTGCTGCCGGAAGTCAATCTCAGCAACCGGACACCGGCAGAAGAACTGCTGCCGAGCATGCCCATTTTTGTAGGCGATTTCCCGGTGTTTATCAGTACGGTAACCGGTGGCAACGGACGATTTTCGGGTACGGGTTATGTGGGTATTCCTTTCCTTGGATTGCTGAAAGTAGCAGTAGTCTTCAACAATATCTTTGTTAACAACGACTTGCATTTGGTGGAAGGGTTTATCGAAGTGAAGTATGATGAGAACGGGAAAAGCATGATGATTGACGTAGATGAACTGCTGACAGGTGGTAAAGGAGTCGGTGATATTCGCAGCGGTGAAGAGAAGGCGGCGTATATGACCAATTACTCAATCAATCCGAATGTTCCGATAGAGATAAAAGAAACGACCATAGATAATTTGTCGGATGAAATAAAAAACAGCATGGGCTATAATACCTCGGATGGTCAAAACGGTTCTGCTACGGTTTATGTGATAACGGTTGAGGACGGCGATGGGAATAAACATGATATTGTGGTGGATGCGTTGCCGGCGATGGTTACGGATAAGGATGGGAATGTGTATGAAATTACCAAGGATGAGAACGGAGATGTGAGGATGGAGAAGAAAGAAGAACTTGGTGATGCAGGAGAAGAAGATATCCCAAAAGCTCCTGAATGTGGATGCCCCAAAGATTTATTTCAGAGCGCTTTCAATGGTGACTGCGATAAAATTTTCAAACTGTTGCAAGCAATTAAAACTGCACATGAAAATAAAAAACGATTGACTTTGAATAAATATGCGTTACTAAATGGCCGGATAAGTATTGATTCGCTGTGTATTTCAGACCTTTATTTTGATATGAGTTGGGTGAAAAGAGATACGGTAGCTTTTGATCCGGCAACATACAAGGTTATAAAATCATCGGCCAATGCGCAGTTTGGAGGTGGCACAAAATATTGGGCAATAAAGTATGATGACATCCTAGAAATAAAGATACCAGAAAGTGAAGTTGATGCTGAAATGAAAATTAAGGCGCTGGAAAAGTGGTTGTATGGCGATGGCGATGAGGATAATTCTTTGAAAGAAGGTGATCTATATTTGGATATTGAATGGTTTGGACAATTCAATCCTATATTCAAAGAACCCTGTGGTTGTTTTAAAACAGCACCAGATTCTTGCTTTGTTGATGGAAAATGGAAAATAATAAAAAGCAACCAGTGTTGTAACCGTGCAGCAAGAAAAATTATGGAAGTTGCAGGCGCAATACCATCCAAACGTATAATTACTGCACAAACAAATCGTCCTTGTTCTAATGCCAAAGGTACATTAATTAAATATGACGATAGCGGGCTGATAGCAGATGCTAAGAAATTTAATGAAGCAGTACAGACAATAGATATTTCACTAACAGAGCATAAATTGCCAATAATGGTAGGGGTACAACACCCGTATCAAGAAGATGATAAATGGTATTATAAATGTGGTTCTCCGTCAAACAGTCCACGTGCCACCAATCATTTTATCGTAATAGTAGGAAAAGGCTATGATGAAGCAAAAAAAATGTGGTTTTACTATTTTCATGAAGTGGTTGCCAATAATGTTAGTGATGGTACAAGTAAAGAAAATAAACTTTGGATAAATACAAATCAACATTTAATTATGGGGAATGTATTGTTATATCAAAAAGATAATTATTACATAGTAACAGATGTCAGAGAAAATCAAGGAAAAACTTATAATATTAAATAAAACGAATATGAAAACAAATGGAATTATTTTAATTTTATTGTTTATTGCTTGCTTGGATTTATGTCAGGCTCAAGTGAAGAATAAATATATAAGTCAGAATTTCCAATCTTTATTGGATAAGTATGAAACAATTAATCCTCCTGTTAATTACAAGAAGATTGAAACTCAAAGTAAAGAAATGACAAGAAATGAAGCTATCCGTTATTTCAACAAGAAAGAACAAGATTTATATCATATTAATGAAGAAATGGGAGAAGATGATGTAATATATAGTACCGAAGAAGAATATGTTCCCAAATGCAAATTCAAATACCAATTAAATGATAACATCTACATGCTTTGTACTCTTGAGTCTAGCGGAGTATCAATAGAAGATTCTTCGTTGGTAATATTATATTCTTTTACAAAAGAAGGGATTATGATAGATAAATGTATTGTGGGAGGAGTATACGCGTTTAATGAACTGTGTGCTTCTTTCATACTTCTTGATAAAAATCACATAAGAATTTTTTATTACAAAAACAATTACTTAAGAAAAGAAGATGGATT
>BNXY01000159.1 GCA_025999935.1 Bacteroidia bacterium
CTATATTGGCTCCTTTCACATAATTGATGTATCCGTTGGCTTGTTTGCCGTAGATAACGCATTGTTCGTGAATAGCGTTCATAATTCCATGCAATTTAGCATCCACTTCGGCTTCCGACCATTGCAGGTGCATGGCGTTCTGGCTCATTTCCAATCCGGAAGTAGCTACTCCGCCGGCGTTCACGGCTTTGCCCGGCCCAAACATGATTTCTTTTTCGATAAACAAATCGGCGGCTTCGGCGGTACAACCCATGTTGGAAATTTCGGCAACGCAAGTTACGCCATTATTTATGAGCGTTTTTGCATCATTTTCGTCCAATTCGTTTTGGATGGCGCAAGGCAATGCGATGTCCGCTTTTTGCTGCCAGGGACGTTTGCCCGGGAAAAATTCCACGCCGTATTTTTCGGCATAAGGCGCTACGATGTCTTCGCCGCTTGCACGGAGTTCCAACATATAGTCAATTTTTTCGCCGGAGATACCATCGGGGTCGTAAACATAACCGTCGGGGCCGGAGATGGTAATTACTTTGGCGCCCAATTCGCAGGCTTTCAAAGCGGCGCCCCAAGCTACATTTCCGAAACCGGAAATAGCTACGGTTTTGTCTTTGAGGCTCAAACCTTTTTCTTTCAACATATTGGCTAAGAAATAAATTCCGCCGAAACCGGTAGCTTCGGGACGAATCAGAGAGCCGCCGTAATCCAAGCCTTTCCCGGTAAAGGTGCCGGTGTTTTCGCGAGCTAATTTTTTGTACATGCCGTACATATAGCCGATTTCGCGTGAGCCTACGCCGATATCGCCTGCCGGAACATCTGTGTCGGGGCCGATATGACGCCACAATTCCAAGATAAATGCCTGGCAGAAGCGCATTACTTCCGCATTGGATTTACCGCGGATGCTAAAGTCGGAACCGCCTTTGCCACCGCCCATCGGCAAGGTAGTCAAAGCATTTTTGAAGGTTTGTTCAAATCCTAAAAATTTCAGCGTAGAAAGGGTTACCGATGCGTGAAACCGGATTCCGCCTTTGTACGGCCCGATGGCATTATTGAATTGCACCCTGTATCCTAAGTTGAGTTGTACATTTCCGTTGTCGTCCACCCAGGGCACTTTAAATGTAAAAATGCGGTCGGGTTCAACGAGACGTTCAATAAGCGACACCTTTTCAAATTCGGGATGTTCATTGTAAACATCTTCGATTGAAAGGAGTACTTCTTTTACTGCTTGCAAATACTCATTTTCTCCCGGATGTTTGACTTCAAGGGCTTGAAGAATGCTTTCTGTTTTCATATTGGTATAATTTTTAATGAATAATAGCGTATGACATAGAGTTATTTTGTACTTTTGTCGCACAAAATTACAAAATAAAAAAGTAATAACAAAAAAATGGGACATTTAATTGATATAGACCAGTTAGTTTTTAAAGATACTTCTTTTGCCAAGTTAATGAACAAAAGGATACTCAATGTCTTACTAATTGCTACAAAATATGACGCTTTTATGCTGGAAGACGATGGTAGAATTGACGAACAGATATTTAACGAGTACACTTCTCTCAGCCTGCGGTATCCACCACGGTTCACGCAAGTCACTACTGAAAATGAAGCGTTGGCCGCTTTGGGTCAAACGCATTTTGATTTGGTAATTTGTATGCCGAACATGGATGACAAGGATATTTTTGCCATTGCCAATCAAATTAAATTTATACATCCGGAAATACCGATTGTTGTGTTGACCCCGTTTTCGCGGGAAGTGACCAAACGGATGTCGCAGGAAGATTTGAGTTCGATTGATTATGTGTTCAGCTGGCTGGGTAATTCGGAATTGCTTTTGGCCATTATCAAGCTGATTGAAGATAAAATGAATGTCGAAGATGATATTGAATCGGTGGGCGTACAGACCATTTTATTGGTAGAAGATTCCGTCCGGTTTTATTCTTCGGCCTTGCCCCATTTATATAAATTTGTATTGGAACAATCCAAGGAGTTTTCTAAAGAAGCCCTGAATGCCCACCAACAGACGCTTCGTATGCGGGGACGTCCCAAAATTTTATTGGCGCGTTCTTACGAAGAAGCCGATAGCCTGTATAACAAATACAAACACCAGCTGCTGGGAATCGTCTGCGACATGAGTTTCGACCGGGCGGGGGAAAAAGATAAGTTTGCCGGTTATAAATTCGGGTGTATGGTGCGGAAAATCGACCGTTTTGTGCCGATTATTTTCGATTCTTCGGAAGTATCTAATAAGGTGTATGCCGACGAACTAAATTGCAGTTTTATCGATAAAAATTCAAAAACTTTTCCACAGGATTTGCGCAAAGAAATCATGAATAATTTTGGGTTTGGCGATTTCATTATTCTGAATCCCAAGACAAAAAAAGAACTTACGCGCATCAATTCCCTGAAGGATTTGCAGGTAAAAATATTTTCCATTCCCGACGATTCGCTGATTTATCACTTGTCGCACAATCATTTTTCGCGCTTTTTTTATTCCCGCGCCATTTTTCCCATTGCTGAATTTCTGAAAGGGGTTGATGTGTCGGATTATGTAGATATGAATGAGGCGCGTCAGGTCATATTCGATACTATTGTTAAATACAGGCAGATGAAAAATTCGGGCATCGTTGCCGTTTTCGAAAAAGACCGTTTCGACGAATATTCCAATTTTGC
>BNXY01000160.1 GCA_025999935.1 Bacteroidia bacterium
CGTGGATGCCGGTGATGAGAAGTATCATTTCATTAATTTCATTATGGATTGAACCATATCTTTATTAATCCGACTTCTTTTATAGTGGCTAATAAAATCCGAGCGTGTCATTGTTTTATAGTGATAATCTTTCATTTGAGAAAAAAAATCCGCCACATCACAGGGTTTAAAAAGAATAACATTGGGAATATTATTTTTTATAAATTGAAAAGCATATCCGGCAACTCCTGCTATTATTGGTTTATCGTAGGTTGCTAATTCGAATATTTTGGAAGGAAGTACTTTTTCAAATGCTTTATAATCGTTCAAATGTAAAAACAAAAAATCAGCATTTTTATATATTTGTTTCAGTTCATCCCGATTGACCGGGTCTTTTAATTCGACATTATCAATGCCTTGCATTAAAATTTCATCTTTCAATTTTTGCTTGCTTCCCCCATCGCCAATAATCAAAAATTTGTAGTCTTTACTCAATAATCTCGCCGAGAGAGGTACGATTTTTTCTAATCCTTGTCCTTCTCCAATGTTTCCGGCATATACAATTAATTTTTGTGACATATTGTTGTTTTTTAGCATAAAAATGTATCATCTATACCATTTGAAAAATAAGAATACGACCGGCATTTGAATTTTTGAAAGTAAGAAGAAAAACCTTCGGATATCAAATTGATATGCGATGCGTAATTAAATGTCTTTTTTTCAATTAGTTTAATAAAAGGGATTATCCCTAATTTAACAATCGGGTTTTTTAAGACATTTTCCATCGTGTCCACAAAAATATCCCGAATATCTAAATACAACGGCGTTTTATTTTTACGGGCAATCGTATATCCTAAATAAGCTGTAAATAAACGGGAAGAAGATGCAAAAACAATATCGTATTTTTTGTGCTTTGTCAGTTTTTTTGCCGTTTTAAAAAAGGACCAAAAAGAATTTATCTGATCAATAAAACCACTTTTGTGTTCATGCACATTAATCCGGTGTATTTTTAAATTTCCTCTATCTTCGAATGCCGGAGCATCCTGTTTATATGTCTGATAGCGATTAGGAAATGTGGTTATCAGGTCAATACAACTGTTTTCTTCGAGTTCTTCCGCCAATGAGTTGGCTAAAGTCGTATTACGAAACGATCCGGCACACAAATCCGGTTCAAAATAAAATGTCAAATATAAAATCCGTTTCATTTCAAAATCCAATCGTTGTTGTTAATTTCTCTTTGAATTTTACGCTGATACAATTGGATTCAACTCTTTGATTAAAAGCGATTGCTTGCGTAAATTTTTCTATGGTTATTTCATCCGGATTATTGAAAAAGAAACAACAATCCGGCAGAATAACGCTATTTCTGTCCAACCGGATATTATTGATTTCTTTATCAAGATGAAAACAGGCAACACTTTGAATGTCCGGATTGCCGAGAGTCTCATCAATTATTTTTATTCTGTTTTCTTCTTGAGAGAAAGAACGTTGATGGATAACGCCCATTTTTTTATATCCGTCATGTTGTGCTATTATTTCATTATCAGTATCTTTCAATATTCTCACATTGGCTCTTTTTCCGACCCTGTGACTTGCCCAAACTTGACTTGAATTTTTCCCGTTAATAACAACCGTATTATGAGCAAATGTCCCCCTTTCGGTATTTCTTATTACTCCCTGTTCGTATGTTGAACAACCCGTATCAACAATAACCGATTGTTTCCCAACTTCCAATATAAAATTGAACGTGTCGGCATGAGCATGCCCCGGTTGATACTTCGGCATTATTCCTCCAATATCCATGATACATTTAATATTCGGTGTGCGAAATATACGATATTGGCTATCCGACAGCGGAACGATATTAAATTTAACATTCAATTTTTCGGCATAATCAAATAATTCTTTGGTAGAAGGAGCTATTTCATTTGCCGAATCATTAAAATGAGGAATAGTACCGGATGAGAGCGTAATATTACTCAACCAGGAAAGCATTAACGACGCTTTCTCAGACATAAACCGAAATAAATCGTCTTCTATCCATTGGTTATTGGACAATACATTGATACAATCCAACAATCGGTATAATAAAATTTGATGATACATGGGACTGAGTTCAAAATGTCCTCCATCCCGCAAAATTTGTTCATCCAACTCTTTCTTCAAGAGTTTATATGCCTTTTTGTAGATTTTTTTGTCCTTGAAATAATATGCACCGAATAGTAAGGAAAACGCATTTTCCAACAGATGATTTCCCAATAAATGGTATTCTAAATATCGTTGTAATATACTGTATTGTGCATATAAAAAAGAATCAATTTTTTCGTCTTTGATGGAATATTTTGATAGAAATCGAATCCAGAAAACATTTCTCAAAGAAACCGGATACGAATCATAACCAATTTTTATATTTTGATAGTGAAAAATATAATCATTAATAAGACGCAGACCTTCTTTTTCGCAAAAATCAGGTTGGTGCAAGAACTCGAAATAATTCAGGTTGTATGCCCAAAGCGCCCCGTATTCCGCATAATTCCAATCAATGCTGTCTGTAAAGGTATATGATTTGTTTTGGAATGAAAATGTATTATTCCCGAAATAAGACACATACGAATTTAAACT
>BNXY01000161.1 GCA_025999935.1 Bacteroidia bacterium
CATACAGAGCATTTTATAAATAGCATTAATTAATAATTTTTTAAATTTCAGTACAATGAAACGAGTATTACTCTCAATGGCATTATGCCTCGGCGCAGCATTTTTTGTTGCCAATGTAAACGCACAAAACAAAGTTGCGTTTGTGAATGTTGCTACAAGCATTAACGACATTTTCGACGAAGATGAAAAAGCGGCAGCAAACTGGTTTGTAACAACTTACGGCGGCGAATACTTGCCTGTGTCGGCAATCACGCCCGCCAAGTTGAATGAGTACAAAGTCCTCTGGGTTTATGTGGACGACGATTATTATGCAGGTTTGCCCGATGAACTGCTCGAAGCAGACGTGCTTTCTGCCGTTACCAACTGGTACAAGGCGGGCGGTAATCTGCTGCTTTCCACTTTGGGAAATTTGTACTTGACGCAAACGGGACGTATTAACCTGTCGCCCGACATTTTGGGAACAGGAACAGGTGCAGACAATCCCGACATTTGGTATGTGTCGCCCACTTACGGTACTTGGGAAGTTGCACCGCAAACTTTCAACAAATCAACTGATCCGATTTATGCAGGCTTGACTTCCGAACCCAAAGAACGCAGCAACGGACAAACTTATGTGATTTATCCGCTTATCGGCGCAGGTTGGAAAGAAGACCACAATGTGTTTTGGACAATGGAAATCCCGACTAATGTCATTCCAAACGACAATCCCAGCAAACTTACCACTTTCCAAACCACCTATGCAATGGAAGCGTTGGGAACTTGGGCGCACGTTGAAGATTATTTCGGTTGTACCATTGCACGCTGGCTGCCGCAGGGCGCATTTCAGGGAAAAGCCATTACAATCGGCGTTGCCGCTTACGAGTGGAAACAAAACAGCGGTACAAATCCGTATCAGGCGAATGTTGAACGCTTGACGAAAAATGCGTTGGATGAATTGAAAGGCTCAACAAGCGGAATTTCCAGTCTTAATACAAGCAATGTGAAAATCAATCTTTCAGACAATGTAATTCTCATTTCGGGCGAAAACCTTATTTCGGCAAGAATTTTCAATGTAAATGGCTCATTGGCTGGAAATTACAATGCTGCACAAATTTCGGCAGGCATTAATGTTTCCCACCTCGCAAGCGGCGTTTATCTGGTAAATTTACAAACCGAAAACGGACAGGTTGTAAATGCTAAAATTGTGAAATAGAAAACAGACACAAGTGCCAAGAGTCAGGATACAGGACTCTTGGCTTCTGTGTCTAAAATTAATCAAGAAAATCTTTTATACAATGAAAAATAAAATTTTCTTAACAGGTATTATGCTTTTTACAGCAGTTGCAATGTCGTTGGCGCAAAACAGAAATGTGAGCGGAAAAGTTGTTTTTGCAACCGACAACACCGCTGCTACAGGCATAAGCGTACTCGTAAAAGGCACAAATACAGGTACAATTACAGATATTAACGGCGCATATTCGCTGCCGGTAAGTTCGGATAATGCCGTTCTTGTTTTTTCGATGATTGGAATGGTAACGCAAGAAATCAGCGTTGGAAACCAAAGTGTGATTAACGTTTCAATAGAGGAAGACACAAAACTGCTTGATGAAGTAGTCGTAACCGGCTACACCACCGAGCGCAAAAAGGACATTACCGGCGCAGTGTCGGTTATCAAAATGAAAGACGTGGAAAGCATCCCCGGTGGCAACGTGCTGACCGCCTTGCAGGGGCGCGTGCCGGGCGTACAGATTTCCACAGACGGGCAGCCCGGCGGCACAAGCACCGGAACGCTCGTACGCGGCATTACCTCTGTGGGCGATGGCTCCAACACCACACCCCTCTATGTGATTGACGGCGTACAGACGCGCGACAATATGGCTACGCTGCTTAACCCGAACGATGTTGAGTCTATTCAGGTACTAAAAGATGCGGCGGCAGCGGCAATTTACGGATTGCAGGCGGCAAACGGCGTAATTATTATTACCACCAAAAAAGCGGCAAAAGGCAAAACTCGCGTCAATTTTGATGCAAAAACTTCCGTGCAGACCTACCACAGCCCGATTACTATGCTCGATGCGCAGCAGTGGGGCGAAATTTACTGGAAAGCCTACCAAAATGATGGCGTTGCACCCGCACACGACCAATACGGCAGCGGCGACGTGCCTGTTATCCCTGAATTTATCGACGCCGAACAAACCATTCGCGCAGGCAACACCGACTGGGCAAAAGAGGTGTACTGTCCCGCCGTGTTGCAGGACTACAATTTAAGTGTTGCCAATTCTTCCGAAAACGCTTCTACACTGTTTTCATTCAACTATTTCAATCAGGACGGCTTGATTAAAAATACCAATTTCGAGCGTTTCAACGTCCGCCTCAATTCCGATTACCGCCTTTGGAACAACCGTTTCCGTGTGGGCGAAAACGTCAATATCAGCAAATGGAAAGAAGTGCTGAAACCGGGCGGCATAGAAGAACTCGTTATTGCGCAGCACCGTTGTAATAAAGCGTAATTTTATGGCTTGCCACACTTACAACCGCCTGAACGTGCGCCCACGAGTAAAGCGGAAATTT
>BNXY01000162.1 GCA_025999935.1 Bacteroidia bacterium
AGCGATATGTATGTCTTGATCCCAATGGGTGTTGCCCACCAAAATGACGTTGTTTTTATCGTTTTCGCGGATTGAATTAATTACTTCTACGGAATATGTTTTCACTTCGTCCCAAGTTTGCTCAACCGGTTCATTGAAAACTTCATAAATAATATTCGGATACTTTGCATACTTGGCGGAAATTTGTCCGAAAAATTCTACTGCTTCTTTGGTGCGGATTCCATGACTGTGCCAGTCAATAATCACATATATGTCGTTTTTTATGGCAGCTTCGATAACGGCAGTTACCAAAGCGGTTTGTTTTTCAGGACAGGAAATATAACCGCCTTGTGGCTCAACGCCCATCGCTGCCCTCACAACCGAACATTCCCAGTCGGAAACCAACCAGTCAATTGCCGGTGCATTGTAAAATTTACCATACCAACAAGACCAACCGAAACTGATTCCTCTTAAAACGACTGCCTGCCCGTTTTTATCGACCAAATGCGTACCGGCTACTTTTAATTGTCCGTGCTTTGAAACCGGACCGGCATAAGTTGCTACATTTACAAGCAGGAGCAAAATGAATAATGCAATTTTTTTCATTTGATTTAGAATTAAAAAATTATTTAACAATGTATTATCTCCATTGGCTAAAAAAATCAAATACATATCTATGTAAATCCTTTGAAATGGATATGTGACTGCCTTCAATTTCAATATAAGTTACCTGCATGTCTAATTTTTGAGCCTCTGCATAAAACTTGCGGGAGTGTTCAACGGGTGTCGTATCATCGTCGTATCCATGACGAATCAGGATTGGAGTTTTACCCATTTGAGATATTAATTGAACAGGCACTCCGTCAGCTCCGCCCGACAATGTGATTGGCGACGAGGCAACGCAAGCTGCATATCTATTGGGCGTTGCTGCAAGTTGTAATAAGACTCTTCTCCCGCCCTCGCAATCTCCTGTAATAAATATCTGTTGGTCATCAATATTGTATTCAATCTGTAATCTGCCGATCACAGCTGTAATCTCTTTTTGGGTATTTATGGCGGAATAATTCCTGCCTCCGGCATAAATCCAAGCTACCGCAAACCCATGTTGACCGGCAAGCTTGTTATCTGCTTCTATCTGATCAAGGTTGCCCGTGTACCAGTCCTCTATCATCAAATTCCCTTCCAGCGCGGAAGGAACGATAATTACCAACGGTATCTTTTCTTCCCGCTTCCTGCCGTTATGAAAAATAAAAACACCCGATTGGCCTTCATCATCCCTGTAAGTCATCAGTTGCGTCAAAGCGTTACCTTCAAGTTGCTTGTATAATGAATAGCCCCAAAACACCCTGTTTCTGTTTAGATAACGGGTTTCGCTCGGTGAATTGGGGTCGCCCGGCTTGTCATTTAAAAAAACGACCCTTTGCAAAGCGGCCTTCATATCTTCGGCTTGCTGGTTGCTGCTATTGTTTTCAGATACAACCGCTTTTACCTTTTTCGCAAATAAATTATAATCACCTTTGTAAATGGTCTCTTGCAACGTTTCTTCTCCAACGCTTAGCTTGACCTTGTAAAAACCGTCCTCCACGGTTTGAAGGTCGGAAACGATTTGACCCTCGTTATTTAAAACTTCCACTTTCCCATTTGTGTAAGGCCCGGCATATATTTCAAGCGGATGATGGTCAATAATCGGGTTTACGACAAAATCGCTTGCATAGTTCACGCAGAAGATTCTTTGGCCTTCCCGGGGCGAAGCGATGGCGCAAATCAAATCCCATGAATGCAGGTTGGTTCCTCGATTGACTTTAAAAAACAAGGCATTGTCCCCTTTTTGCAACGAAACATTGACAAACCGGTCTCCAACTTTATTGGTATTGTACTTGCCTTTTACCTCAATCAGTTTATTTCCATTGAGCCATGCCGCATAACTGTTGGACCCGTCCATGACAAGCGTTGCCTCTTGGGCTTTGTCCGAATGAATCTTGGCAACCAGATAAAAATTACTCTTTGTTTTTATATTACCGGTAACATACCGGAACAGCCTTATCTGGGGAGAAGGTACATCCAACAGAAAAACATTGGCGCCTTTTCTTTGTAGTTTTTCAACCCCTTTTTCATCTATTGCGCCCTCTTCAATTCCATATTTTTTCAAGTCTTTATGAGAAAATAAGGTGGCCGGATCCGTTAAAAGCGGATTGAAATCAAAAGGCCCGATGGCGAGCCAGTTCTTTATCTCAATAACATAATCCGAATCGGCTGGAATATTTACCGGAGGAAGATCGGAAAGAGCAACCGTTTCTCCGGTCTGTTTGTTGCAACCAAAAAGAAACAAGGCCAAGACGATTCCTATTATAGCTCTATGTACGTGATTCATTTGCTTTTCTTATTAATGATTTTAAACAATAAAAACAGGCTGTAATGGCTATGCTTCCCGTATAGAGGCACCAACCAATGCCTATCCAACCAATCAGCTCCGGTTTTACTGACGTCTGCGGGTTGAAAACAACTACAATTATGCCTGACAAATTAAATCCCAAAATGATAATGGGGCCTATTAATCCCGGTAAGGAT
>BNXY01000163.1 GCA_025999935.1 Bacteroidia bacterium
CGGTGAGGGAAAAGATACGATCGCTACCGGAACGCTCGACGGACAAGGCAGGGCAAAACTCGTTTTACCGGACAGAATGAGCGGTTTCCGCGGCATGGCGCAGTGGCAACTCACCGGCGGCGGCGGCTTGGATATGATCTTCGCGGGCGGCGAGAATTTCTCCGTCTCCTGCCTTGAAGCCCAGCCATCGGAAAAAACGAATGTTTACTCCGGTACGCAGGAAAATGTTTACCTGAACAGCCATTACCACCGCCGGCAGGATATCCTCGGCAGGATAAACGCCATGCGTATGGCGGCAGAAGCATACAAAGACAACAGCGAATTACTTCCCGTCTTTAACACAGAGTTGCAGAAACAGGAGCAGGCTTATAAGCTCCTGCAAGAAGAGACGGCAGCCAATCCCCTCTATGCGGCGCGCTTTGCGCAGATTGTGGATGTCACCGCAGGGCTGCCTCCTGTCCTCGCTTCCGGTCCTGAAGAAATAGCCGGGTTGCTGAAAGACTTTGTACAGGACAGATTAGACCTGGAGGCGCTTTACACCTCCGGGCATTGGGCGGGAGTGCTGGGGCAGCTTATGGATTGGTATAGCTACAAAGAAGAAAACCGTCCGGCATTCATACCCGGTATGATCCACCTGGTAAACCGCGCTTCTTCGGATGAAATTTACGCGGCCCTGTGCGAAAAAATAATCGTATTTTGTGAGAAGAAAGGCTGGCATGACCAGGAAATCGAGTTTGCCTTCTTCCTGCTGAATGACAACCGTATAAAAGAACCAAAAGGAAAGATTGCTTCGCTTTATACGCTGCTGAAGATCAGGAAGGGAAACAAGGCGCCGGCTCTGTCGCAGGGCAAACTGCCCGAAAGCAAAACCCTGCTGGTATTCTACGAATCAGGCTGTAACGCCTGCGATAACGAGCTGCAGCTATTGAAAGGCCACTATCCGTTATTGCAGGAGAAAGGCTATGAAGTCGTGTCGGTCGCGTCAGACCGGGAAGAACAGATATTCAGGAATACATCAAGCAGTTTTCCGTGGAAAGCCAGGTATTGCGACTTCCAAGGTTTTGGCGGAAAGGATTTTACCAACTACGGGGTTATCGGCACGCCGACGTTCTATGTGATAGACGAACAGGGTGTTTTGCAGGGACGTTACGCAAGGCTGTTTGATACGGGGTTGATGGAATAGGGGTGTACGACAAATCTCCTGATAATCGTTAAACACTACTACTCAGCTCCTCTCTAAATAATAATTTAACGCAAAAAGACCGAAGGTCTTAAATATGACTAACCCCCAGTGAAGCGAAGCGACTGGGGGTGGTAATGGACACACACACTCCCTCAACCCCGAAGTGGGTTGAATTAATTCATTCATTAACGAGCATGTTCAACACCTATCGGCGTTGAGGGCGAGAGAGAGCTGTCTCTTTACCCCCAGTCGCTTCGCTTCACTGGGGGTTATTCACATTAAAGACCTTCGGTCTTCCCCTTTGCGTTAAATTATTATTTAGAGAGAAGCTGAGTAGTAATCGTTAAACACTAATTGGGAAATTTGTCGTACATCCCTTTTATCTTCCGACTTTTTTTACTACTTTTGTCGATTATTTTCGAAATATAAATAAAAATGAACATTTCATATAATTGGCTGAAAGATTATATCCACTTTTCGTTGAGTCCCGAAGAGCTATCTGCCGCCCTGACTTCCATTGGGTTAGAAACCGGAAGCATCGAAGAAGTCGAAACCATTAAAGGCGGACTCAAGGGATTAGTTATCGGAGAAGTCCTGACTTGCGAAGCGCATCCCGACTCCGACCATCTGCATGTTACTACCGTTGATTTAGGCGACGGCGTTCCGCAACAAATCGTTTGCGGCGCTCCCAATGTGGCCGCAGGACAAAAAGTGGTTGTAGCAACCATCGGTACCAAACTCTATTCCGGCGACGAATCGTTTACCATCAAAAAATCCAAAATAAGAGGCGTAGCATCCAACGGCATGATTTGCGCCGAAGATGAAATCGGTATCGGAACCAGCCACGCCGGAATCATTGTCCTTCCCGAAGACACGCCCATCGGTATTCCCGCCAAAGAGTATTATAAAGTAGAAAGCGATTATGTCTTGGAAGTTGACATTACCCCCAACCGCATTGACGCTGCATCACACTATGGCGTAGCGCGCGATTTGGCAGCCTATCTTGCCCCTAAAGGGGACTTAGGGGTACTTGGCGCAATAAAGCCATCCGTAGAAACCTTCAAAATCGACGATCCTTCCCCCGCCGTTACGGTGGTAGTAGAAAATACAGAAGCTTGTCCGAGATATTCGGGACTGACAATTAAAAATGTAACGGTCAAAGAAAGTCCGGCTTGGTTGAAAAACCGTTTGGAAGCCATCGGACTGCGTTCCATCAACAATGTGGTGGACGTGACCAATTATATATTGCATGAAACCGGCCAACCGCTTCACGCTTTCGATTTGAAAGAAATTATTGACAATCAGGTAATTGTAAAAACCTTGC
>BNXY01000164.1 GCA_025999935.1 Bacteroidia bacterium
AAAGGAAAGTTCTAAGGATGAATTAATACGAATATTGAAAGAATATGGAATTGATTATGATGAAAGATATTTGCACTGAATTACTATTCAACCCCTATTCGGGGTTGATGGTGGGATAGATATTCTCTTGTACCCCCAGTCGCTTCGCTTCACTGGGGGTTATTCATATTCAAGCCCTTACGGGCTTCTTTTAACACAAATTAAGATGCGTTTGCCCTGATTATTTTGGGTGTTTCTTTGGCACATTGAAAGATTTAATGTAACTTTGCTACGCGAAAAGTATCGGTTATAAAATATTGCATGTATAGAAACAATGAATAATGGTGGAAAAATAATTTCCGAAGTGTTTGGCAGAATGAAAAATTTTGTTACACACACACCACCTGAACAGCCCTCCCGCCCTCTTGCTAAAAGGGCGAAAGTTACAAAAAAATTTCTTAACAGTTATAAATATGCGCGAAAGCGTAAAGAAACAACAGGTTTTTATGCCCTGTCTTCTTTACGCTTTCACGTTTTTTTACCTGTTTTAAACAATACATAATGAACAAAAAAAATTATATCCTCCTCCTTATCCTGCTGTTACCCTGCCTTGCAGCGGCGCAGGTTCATACGCAGGCACATAAGGATTCCCTGGTGAACGCCACCATGCACGCTGAAGGCAAAGACAGACTAAGAGCATACCAGTTATTGACAAACATCTATTATTTCGCGGAAAGCGGCTCAAACGACCTGAAAATGGATACCCTGCTAACCCTGTATAACCAAATGTTCGATGAGGCGGTACGACAAAAAGATATTGGCATGCAGGGAGTTGCCCGCGCAAATACACTGCTGGCATTCTCCAACAGACAGGAAGATGATAAAGTTTTGCGGCTGGCGCCAGATTACATTGACTATTTTGAAAGAATGGAATCATGGAAATATTACTATCCCATTTACCAGAAATATATACAAACCTTCTTTTATAGCGGCGATTTGGACAGAGGACTCGCCGAAGCAAAAAAGATGTACGAAAAAGCCATGCAGCGGAAACATAATGACGGTATGGGCTTGGCTCTGTTCTCAATGTCCAATGCCTACTGCAAAATGGAGCGACACGTGGAAGAAGAACAATGCATGAGGCAAAGCATAGAGATATTAAAAAAGGAAAGCGGCAAACTTCCTGTCGTTGCCGAAGGATATTATTTCCTGTTACAGTCGCTCTACTCGCAGGAACGTTATGAAGATATACTGAAGGAAGCAGGAGACTTCGAGCAAATCATCCATCTTTACGAAGAAGATTCCAAGTCGCCGCAGCCTACTGCATGGGTGAATCTGTACCGCAACTTGATTGACGCCTATATCAAACTTGGCGATTATGAGAGGGCGGAAAGTTACTGTCTCAAAATGGACAGTCTTCCGCACAATATGATTGGCGATCTCGCTCTGGCTGAAGATTGGGGAACAATATACGCCGGACGCGGGAAATATCAGAAAGCGTTGGAAATGTTTGACCGTGCAATTGAACTTTGCAGCGACTACCATGAAAGGGATATAAACATACCCAAACTGAAAGCCGAAGTGCTGGCAAAAATGGGGCGTGCCGAAGAAGTACATCATCTATGGGAACATATATACAGTGTTAACGACTCCACCCGCACTCTCGAAATTAACGCCCAACTCGATGAACTCCGCACACAGTATGAAGTTGATAAAATAACCATCGAAAAAATACGCAACCGCAACTATTTCCTCTTTGCCCTCGGCGGCTGCCTGCTGCTGTCAGTCGCGCTCGGAATATGGATTTATTACAGCCGCAACCTCGCCCGCAAAAACCGTGACCTCGTCCGCAAAAACCAGCAATGGGCAAATATTGTTCCAGCCTCAATGAATGATATGGACACCGAGAATGATATGGACACCGAATCGAAAGCTGCCGGAGAAAAAATAACCCCGACTGTCCCGGATGCAATGGACAGGGCGATTATGGATGAAATAGAAAAATTGGTTGCCGGAGGCTTGTACAAAAATACCAATCTCTCGCTGGACATGCTCGCAGAGAAAATAAACCAAAATCCGACTTATGTTTCAAAAGCCGTCAGCCACTGTACGGGAAGAAATTTCAAAACCTATATCAACGAATACCGGATAAAAGAGTCCATACGCATCCTGTCGAATGAAAAAACCAACAATATTTCCATTGACAACCTTGCTATCAATTCGGGATTTAACGACCGTAAAACTTTCCACCGGATTTTCAAGAAAATGACTGGATTGTCGCCTAATGGATTTAGAAATAATATCTTAGAGAAATAAAAGGAGCATATAAGATTTTTTCCTGACCCAAAAAAGATGTCGCATTTCAAGAAATGCGACATCTTTTATTTTTATAACACATACTTTTGTCCATGAAATTTTCCAGTATTATCAACAAAATTAAAAAGTTAAAAAAGGATATGGACAAAACGGAAATATTAATAATAGCCTCTATCATCATACTTGCTGCTGCTATTATCCTGTAC
>BNXY01000165.1 GCA_025999935.1 Bacteroidia bacterium
ATAAAAATTATGAGAACAATAATAAACAGATTCAAAGGACTTTTACCGGTAGCCATGCTGCTTTTTTCCGTCCATTGCCTGCAAGCCCAGGTAACCGTCGGCTTGGATATAGAACCCCGGAAGGCGGCTTTGCTCGAGCTGAAAACCCGTCAGGGCGCGGTGAATATCACTGACGTTAAGGATCTCGACAATGTCAGTTCCGAAAAAGGCGGCTTGCTGCTTCCCCGCGTACAACTGGAAAACATCAGTACCCTCGAGCCTTTTATACCGGATAACGATCCTGAATTTCTAAACAATACCGGCAACCTGAAAGAGCGCCTTGCCGGGTTGATGGTGTATAATATTACCCTTGACGGTACGATTTACCCTGCCGTTTATACATGGAACGGGGCGCTGTGGGTTACTTCACAGGCTAACGCGGCTGTACCGTTCTACATTGAAAAAGATGGGCAACCCCAAAAATCCACCTTCTACGAGACGGGAGAGCCGGCGACGATTATGTCGCCTCTTGAATTTCGCGTTGTCGGGCCTGGTGACTGGACGTACCGGTGGTACCAGGTAACGAGCCATAATATGCATGTCCGTATCGCTAAGCCTGTGGGAGAGCCGGGGACTGTATCGGGCACAGGAGCTGACTCGAACTCCTTTATCCCTTCCGGAGCCATTAAAGGCACTACCCGCGATGCCAACAATACGGGATTCTACCGGTTTTATTGTGTTGCCGAAAGTTCATTAGGCGCACGTCTGGAATCGGATATTGCCGAAGTCGCCGTGGGTTGCGGCGCGAAGAACTTTGCCGGGGAATGGCTCTCCTTTATGTGCCTTAACCTGGGGGCGGGTATAAATATGACTATTGACCAGCAAAAAGGTTATGATACTGTCTCTATTACTATTCCAAAAGAACAAGAACTTTACGGTTCCCTTTTCCAGTGGGGCCGTATTGCTGACGGGCATGAATTACGCTCCGCCACTGTAGTAAACAAATTGTGGCACCATGACGAAATTGCGGTGCCGGGGGTTCCTGATCCATTATCGGGTATTTATTATAGACAGATAAAGATTAGCGATATCATTAGCGGTCAATACTGTCCCTTATCCGGCATACCTTCTCCTTACTACCAGGTAGATCCAAACGGTGCCTGGCATGGTCTATTTATTTGGGGACATGAAGACTGGACACCTGCCGGTCAGTCTCAGACTGCATCCGATCTGTTGTGGCGTACCGGGCGTTTTATCCAGAATGACCCTTGCGCCCATTATAAAACGGACGGTACTTATCAGAAATTCTGGTATGATGGAGGACCCGACACTGAGGCTTGTACCGACGCGGGTACAGGGTGGCGCACACCTTCGCAGGAAGAATGGGGAGAGCTGTACAAAGGCGGTACTCATTCGGGCACTTCTGCAACGGCCACTGCCAATACTTGGGTATGGAACAGCACTGGCATTAACGGCGGTTACGAAATCAAGCCTGACGGCGTTAATACAACCCTCTTTTTGCCCGCGAATGGCATCCGGGACCAGGGCGATAAAGGTATTTTCAATTTACAAGGCTCGCAAGGCCAATACTGGAGTGTCGGCATTGTCGGTAAAAGTGGTGCGCACGCCCTGTCCTTCAACAAAGAGAGCGTGGATCCTGCCGACGCTAAGGTCCGCTCGTACGGCTTCGCGTTACGTTGTATCAAGAATTTATAATAAACGCTATTAATTATACTTCGGTATGTACAAAATTATCAGACTTTTTAGCTTACTGTTGCTGTTTCCGGCAATATCCCTTGCCCAGTCCGTATCCATCCGGCTGCCCTTTTACGCCGGACACGAGTATTATTTCTGCCTGCCGGAAGGAGCTAAACAGGATACCATCGCTACCGGGAAATTAGATGCCGGAGGTCGGGCGTCTGTTACCCTGCCCGAAAACTACCGGGGCACAGGACGCTTCTCTATCAGGGGATACGGCAAAATATGGAATATCGTTATCAACGGCAATGAACAGGTCGGCGTGAGCGAGCCGGATGCAGAGGAAGCAGAAGCGACATTCGACGGTTCGCCGGAGAACAGTTACCTGCTCAATGCCCTTGCCCGGCAAAACAAAATCATAAGCGAATACGCCGAAGTTTCAAGCCGTCGGCAAAACCAAAGCCCGTCCTATGTGCTGGCTCCGCCCGAACAGCGTATGCAGGCATTGGACAATGAATATAAGGCTTTTAGAAAGGAGATAAACGACAGTCCCTTGTATGCCGCCCGTGTAATAGAGATACTGAACCTGCTGTCGGGAGTAGGCAGCGCCTTTAGTATCACTGAGGACAATCTGCTGAAAGAACAGCGGGAGTTTGTTGTCCGTAAAGTCGATTTCAACGACCTGTACACCAGTGGTTTCTGGCAGCCGGCATTCGAAGTATGGGTGCAGATAACCTCAACAAACGACAGCCTGCTGCTCAGCGACGCCCGCCATATACTCGAC
>BNXY01000166.1 GCA_025999935.1 Bacteroidia bacterium
TCTATCTGCTCCTCAATGTTGATGTTGGCCGCTTTATTTCTTACATTTTCCGAAAAACGAAAATATTCCATTTGTTTTTCAACGGGAACATTGGTTTCCAGCACATGCAAATGACCTTTGGCTTTTTCCAAAGATTGCTGAAGTTCTCTGAATGCGTTTTTATCGGGTTTCATACGGATATTATTTGTTTACATACGGGTTTCATACTGGTTCGTATAATTTTTTTTCCGCTTAAATATTCTGTAAATATAGAAAGAAATATTCACAAAAGGCTGAAATAAATCAAAAAAAGGAAGTGTGAAATAAAATTTCTCCAATTTTAATCTTTTTGCCGTTTGATTTACAACAAATATCTGGGAGAAAAGCCGGACGAAAAAGCAAAACAGCGCAATTCCGGCCAATAAAAAGTTGGCGAATTGTGAATAAGGGTAAGCAAAAATCAGACAAACCGCGAAACTCAGGATAAATCCCATTCTAAGCCATGATTCCAACCGCCACAAAGCAATCGGCCCCGGTTTGTAAAAACAATGGGTAATGGACCGGTCGATTTTCAGCTTTTTCCAATCCAAGTGATTGTTTATATCCACCACAATCAGGCTTTCCGAGGACAGTTCGACGGCTGTATTTTCTTTATTACTTATTTCATTCACAAATAAATCGTCTTCGCCTTGTTGCAAAATACGGTGTTTTACAAATCCCTTTTGCGCATTGAAATGGTTTTTCGCATAAGCCAGATTTCGTCCGCTTCCTGCATAAGGATGGCGGAGTAAGGCCAATGAAATCATTTGCAGGTTGGAAAAGAAATAGTCGTAAGCCCGGAATTTGGCAAAGAAACCTTTCTTTTTTTGCAAGGCGGAAAATCCCAGAACAATGGATTTTTTATCCGAAAAATGCCGTGTCATGAGAGAAATCCAATGGGAAGTTCGCACCTGACCATCCGCTTCCGTGAATAAAAGATGGTCGTATTTTGCCGCTTTGATTCCCAAAGTCAATCCTAATTTTTTGCGGCTGATATTTTTTGTATCTTCCGGAATATACGTAGAATATAGATTTGCGTACTGATTTTTCAGAAGTGTCAGGGTTTCTTCGTTTGCATCGGAGAATCCGTCATTCACTATAATTACTTCAAATTCAGGATAATCCTGTTCCAGAATGGCCGGTAGAAATTGTTGTAAATCATAATCATTTTTAACGCAAATAATGATGGAAACCGGCGGTTGTTTGGAATGAAACGGTATGCTTTCTGTCTCAACGGATTGCAAATAGGAATAAGGTTTTCGCAATACCGACCAATAGAAAATCAATTGAGCGATAAAGCTAAAAGCTAAAATAGAAAGTAATGCTATTTCGATGGTTGTG
Organism: Bacteroidia bacterium; assembly: GCA_025999935.1. Classification (GTDB taxonomy): domain Bacteria; phylum Bacteroidota; class Bacteroidia; order Bacteroidales; family Azobacteroidaceae; genus Azobacteroides. The sequence continues at coordinate 1,360 of BNXY01000166.1, forward strand.
AACAACATATATTATATTAAATCCGAATAATACGCCTCCGGCAATTTGCGGCAATTGTATTGCGAAGCCATGATTTCGCCGTAAGCGCCTGCCGAACGCAAGGCGACATAATCTCCGCGCCGGGCTTTATTCAATCCGGTTGCTTTGGCGAAACAATCAGACGATTCGCAAATCGGGCCTACGATATCGTAAATTTCTTTCGGTTCCTCCGAAGTGAGATTTTCAATTTTATGATAAGCGTCGTATAAGGCCGGACGAATCAATTCGGTAAAACCGGCGTCAAGCACGACAAATTTCTTGAAACTTCCTTCTTTTACGTATAAAATTTTGGAAATCAATGTTCCGCATTGTCCCACGATAGAACGTCCCGGCTCAAAATGAATCTGTTGATTGGGAGAACCCGGAAAATGGTCGTGGAAAATTTTGAAATATTCCTTGAAATACGGAATCGGTTCGTTGTCGGGATATTCATACGAAATACCCAGACCGCCGCCGAAGTTTATATTTTCGAGGGTAATGCCCCGTTTGGCTAATTGGACTTGGAGTTCGACCGCCCGTTTGCAAAGCGCCCGGAAAGGTTCCAAATCGGTCAGTTGCGAACCGATATGGAAATGCAATCCAATCAGTTTCACGGCAGGAAGTGTTTCCAATTTATCCAAAACGCCGTCCAATTGGTCGAGATTGATGCCGAACTTGTTTTCTTTCGTACCGGTAGTAATGTGTTGATGCGTATGGGCGTCCACTTCCGGATTGATGCGCAGAGCCACCTGTGCGACTTTGCCTTTCGGAGCCGCCAATGCGTTGATGACCTCCAATTCGGGAATGGATTCGGCATTGAAACAGAAAATATCATTGTCCAAGCCGAGATTGATTTCCCAATCGGCTTTTCCGACGCCGGCAAAAACGATTTTGTCCTTAGGGAATCCGGCATTCAAAGCCGCCCTGATTTCGCCGCCGCTCACGCAATCGGCGCCAAAACCCGCTTCCCTAATGAGGGATAAAATCCGTGGATTGGCATTTGCCTTGACGGCGTAATGAACGTGATAGTTGTATTTATCCGATTCTGTTTTAACCGTTTGTAA
>BNXY01000167.1 GCA_025999935.1 Bacteroidia bacterium
TCTTTTATCTTTACAAATATTTCATCGCTTTCTCCCGGCAGCATAAACTTAGCGGATGCAATCATGTCGCTTACCGTCGGCTTGTATTTCATGAAATATTCCGGCACTTTCGCATAGATTTCCTTATACTGGTCAAGAGCGTATTTGGTTTTAGCTGTTGTTGTAAATTCAAGAACGGCAAGAGTTGTATTGGGCTGGTTCTTGGTGGAATCGTCCAATTTAATGTCCGAACCGGATATAGCTTCTACTATTAAGGCAATACTATCCTGTCTGTGTTGCTGTTGGGAAAACAGTAGCACGGGAAGTAACAGCATTGTACATAATAAAAGAATCTTTTTCATCTTTATTACCAAATTCGTTTAATTTTATACTTCCCATAATTCTTTTGCATCCAATCGTAAACAGGCTGAGCCAATTCGGGATGTTTATAGGTAAATCTGTCGGGAAATATTGCTTGTAAATCTTTATTTTCAATATTGTCGCGAATTAAATCCAATGCTCCTATAGACATAGGGGTTATATGTTCTTGTGTTTCAATTCCAGTATCTGCACTTGCCATATCTATACTATACATATAATCTGACAATAAATACTTGGACAATTCTAAAAAAGCCTCTTGTGTGCCTAATACATACACAAAATCATCAATTTTAAATCCGGGTGATTCGTTTTTAATTTGCTCCATGGTTCGTGGCATTCTAAATTTCACATATTCGCTATGGTAGGGTTCTACTCGCATACGAGCCAAGGCTTCCAAAACTGTTTCACGTTCAAAATTATCCGGTTTGTCCAAAGCTTCTATCAATGGTTTTATAAACCGTTTGTCTCCAATTTGTCCGCAAAGCTCTGCTAAACCTGTACGATTATAGGTTTTACTATTTAATATATCATCTATCCATTCTGCATTATCTCTCTCTGTCAATGTTTTGTATGTCTGTTTGAATATTTCAGTCGTGTCTAAATTCAATAAAGAAAACACTTGCATTTTATACTTGTTCTTTTTAAAAGTATAATATTTGTTTATTATAATTTTTTCTTCTTCTGTAGCTTGATTGATGACATCTAAAAACAAACTGTCTAAAGTGGATTTAAAAATGGCCAATGTATCAAATTTACAAGCATCAAAAGCATAAGACCTATTACTTATTACATTATTTGCTATATGCCTATTCATGAATGTATCTATCTCATATTCTCGAAATTTATATTGTACCAATTCTACCAAACGATCCCGCATAGCATCATCGTACAGCATTCCGATATTCAGATTATATTTACCTGATTTTTCCCATAATTCTCTTGGCGGAGAAAATTTAGGATGCAATGGAAAATAATATAATCTTCCCATATTCGGATTTATGTTATAGTTATACAAGGCAATTTTTGCCCGATGTTGCAATGTATCAATACGCTCTTGTATGTCATTTGGCAATCGTTGGGCGAAACAAGCCGATATGACTGAAAACGATGTAATGAATATAAAAATTGTTTTTCTCATAACTTATTGATTTTTTAAATGTTCTATTTGATATTTGAAAAAATAACGACGTGGATCAGGTTCACCATTATAGATATAATCCATGATATTTTTTGTTGAATGTTGCGGCAATATGCGATTACCTCTTCTACAAACACCGGGATCATTTTCAATATTTCTATCTGTCGGCAATTTAAACACATGTTGCAAACCTAAATTATGCCCCAATTCATGAGAACTAACGATAGAACTGTTAACATAGAGTAGTACCCATTTCCCCGGAGTATTTCCTAATCCTTGATATTTTTCCGGTCCCATACTGCAAACGAAAATGAAGTATAAGTCAGCATCCTGTCTATCTGTTGGTAATTGATCATAAACAGCCTTAGTTCCAGCTATTTGCACAGAAGTAGATTCTTCTATAGTTAGAGTATCCTGATAAATAGAATTATCCAACTCAAATTGAGTAAATGCCTGTTTGTAGTATTCATTCACTTGATTTATTAAATCCTGTTTTTGAGTTGATGAAAATGGAGCGTAATCACTTTCATTACTTCTCTTTACTCGTATAATTCTAACTTTTTTTTGTTTTATTGGATTTTGTGTGTATGGCTGAGAAGCTATTTTTAATTGCCCTATTTTTGTTTCAACATTCCCTTTTTGAATAGTATAGGCTGCAATTGACAAAGTATCTGCTGTGACAGTTTCTATCCTTACTTTTACATTTTGTGTTGATTGTGGATTTTCAATAATCATTATGCTACTATTGCCATTTGCAGAAAATTTAACTTTATTGCGACTTCCTTTCAACACAATCAACGAATCCAATTCGGGATTTTTAGAAGTATATTCTAATTTTATTTCTGCCTCGGTATTCGGCAAAACATACAGCCACG
>BNXY01000168.1 GCA_025999935.1 Bacteroidia bacterium
TTCATATATTTTCTTAATATTTGCAATTCCTTATACCGATTTGGCAGGCAAAGCGATAGAGGTATCGGAAATCAAACAGGGAACGGATTTCATGGCAGTAGTGAAAATAACGAATCGCAACCTTTCGGACAGTTACACCGACTTGGCATTAACGCATACCATCCCCTCAGGATGGGAAATCTTCAACGAACGAATGACAAATCCGGAAAACCAGACGGTTTCAGCCTCAGATACTTATATCTACCGCGACATCCGCGACGACCGGGTATTGACCTATTTCGATTTACCGAGAAACGGTTTTAAAGTAATCAAAATCCGTTTGCAAGCATCCTATATCGGTTCATTTGTTTTACCGGCGATTCAGTGCGAGGCGATGTATGATACTTCGGCTCAGGCGCGGACAAAGGCGGGACGAGTGAGGGTGGTAAGATAGATTCCACACAAATCGCGCAAATACCGCAGGGAGTAATATCTTCCGTAATATTTGGCGATGATTTTTAGGCATGCTGGGCCACAATCTTTTGCGTCCATTTGGTATTCGTGTGGAAATGTGTTGAACATTTTTAAAAGTTCTAAAAATTTAACATAAATTTTTAGCAAAGTTCGGATTTTTTTTGACATTTGTAAAATATTTGTTATATCTCAGGATATGTAACAAATGGAGATCATTGTTCAGGTAAAATTTTGATCTTTGATCCTAATCAGATTTCAGGCTGGGAAGGGGAGAGTGGAACGCTCCATACAGTTATTGTTGAGAATATTTCTCTGATACTTACGAAGAGTCTAACCTACTCATTTGGCAGTTATTATGCCCAATAGGGGGGATACTCTCCTTAAATACCACTGACAATTCCATAATAAGTAAGATAAGATAAATGAAAACAGCGGATATTCAAAAATTAGTAGAGTATATTATATTAAATGCTTATTCTGTCAAATCTATAGGATTATATAATGGAAAGGTTGATTTATCCCTTTGCCTATTTGAAGTAACACGACACTTAAATGATGAATCAGTAGAAGGAATTGCAAATATTAAGAAAATATATGAATATGATATGTTTATTCCAAGAACATAATTTATAAATTTAATATCACACAAAAATGAAAAAGCAACTATTTTTATTGATTGGTTTCCTATTGGCAACTACACCACTTTTTGCACAAGAAACTGTAGAAAAGCCATCATTAGTCGGAATTTGGCAATATTGTAGCCCCACCGCAAACCCTTTTATCAAAGATTCGCAGACCGATGAATTAAGTTTGGACACTACTGTACTCAGAGGTAATCTCACATTCAAAATATTGGGACACAGTGGAGATTTTTCCAATATGTTTTTATCCTCTGACTTTTCCCAAATTAATGCTTGCGTCAATGCGTATGGAACGTATGAAATTGTAGCGGATAGTTTGTATATAGAGCATATCACACGATCTTATTCCGATCCCGTTTACAATGGAAAAAAAAATAGAATGCCGTATCATTTTTTCGGGAACAATTATTGTGTTTTTAGCTACACATCACCCAAGAACGGAGGTAAGGCAGTGGAAATTTGGAGACGCATTCTTGGAGGTATTCCTGCCAAAACTTCTCAACCTCAAACGGAACCAAAGAGTCCTAACCCTGCAAAAGTTAATTGATCTTACTCAATGCCTATTCCGTCAATTCCATAGGCTTGTATAACGGCAAAGCAGGTTTATCTCTTTGTTTATTTGAGTGCGCTCGCTATTTGGAAAGTGAAGAATAGGTCTTAATGTATTGAAAGGAGAATATATCTCAGCCCAATGGCTACGCCTTGGGTAGTGAAATAAGATTTATTACTCTAATGTGGTAGAAACCAATTATCGAATTACCCAAACAATGCTTCCATCTCTTGGATGTTCAAATTATCCAAAGGATTATTGGAGGTAATGAAGGCCTCCGATAATTCACTTTTTTGGTTTTGCAGATAAATGATTTTTTCTTCGACGGAATCGTTGGAGATAAAGCGATATACCATTACCTTTTTGTCTTGTCCGATGCGGTGCGCCCGGCTCAGGGCCTGCATTTCGGCAGCCGGATTCCACCAAGGGTCAACGATAAACACATAATCGGCAGCGGTCAGATTCAATCCGATTCCTCCGGCTTTTAGGGAAATAAAAAAGGCGTTTACATCGTCCATTTGGTTGAACCTGTTGATTTCCGCTTCCCGGTTAACCGTCTGTCCGATAAGCAGGGCGTATTTCCATTCCCTTTCATCGAAAGCCTTGGCCAGCAATTTGAGGTATTTTACAAATGAAGAAAAAATCAAAACCTTGTGCCCGCCGGCTTTTATACTTTCAAAATAAAGGATAATCTGGTCGAATTTTCCCGAATCGCCTTCATATTC
>BNXY01000169.1 GCA_025999935.1 Bacteroidia bacterium
CTTCTATTCCCGGGCACATTGTAAATCCAATTTTATTAATCGAACTACAAATCACAACATCGTGTATATTCCATTCATTCAATTTATTGACAAGATGAGGTAAATTCAAAGTAATAAAACCCGGCAAAACATTGTATTTTTTCCGAATATAATTGCAATATTCCTCAAATATCAATTTTATATCATAACCTAACAATAAATCGGTAATCACATTTTGTAAAAAAACAACTTTTACATTTAAGCCGTTAAACATTTTCATTTCAATATCTACCAGCATGTGGAGTATTTTAATAGCATCTTTAAACAGTACTGCGCTTGCACCTTTAGTTATCATACCCAAAACACCCGATGCTGTGTTATTAGAAAATAGTATCTCATTAAATGCCGGAAAAATGCCTTTTTCTGCAACAATATTAGCATATTTATGCGGATAGGGAATGGACGGATACCACTTCAAATGACCATATTTTTGTTGATTTTGCCTGAAATGGGTGCATATTTCCTCAGCCCGCTGATTGCTGTTCAACATTATGGCATCTATACCGGCTTCTATGGCGATATCATAAACTCGATATATCGAATTGATGTCATAAAATTTCTCCGCCAATTGCTGTGACTTTTCTTGCGACATGTGGTTAATACCAAAAAACTGATTGTCGCCAAAAACAATTCTATCTATATTTTCCATTATCTTTCTATCTTATTCAAAACCAAATTCTTATTTATTTCTTCAATAACCAAATGTACTTTTGTTGCTTCGGTAAAATCACAACGATTTTCTTTTTCCTTGCCGCTTATCAAATCGGCAAAACGATACAATTGAGCCGTAAATTCATTTCCCCGCACATAAAAAGGTACAGGTTTGTAAATATCCGTCAGGTTGAAAGTTGTCCAACCTTGTCGCAAATTACAGTCGGAATTCGTTTCATTAAGAAAAATCTTATATCCGTAAAAATCGCCCACAATTTTTCCTTTATCGCCCAATATTTCAAATGAAATAGAGGGTTTTCGGTAGCTCGGATCGCTCCAATTTACATAAATAGCTCCGTCAATTCCGTTTTTGTAAAGAAAAGTAGCATTAACAACATCATCTACATTTTGAGAAAACACTTGTGTTGCCGACGAGCCAACTATTTTTTGCGGTAAACCGAAAAAATAATGGGTCATATCAATTAAATGTGAAGCCATTTCATAAATCACGCCGCCGCCATTTTCTTTCTTGTCGCGCCAACTGTTATCTTTCGTTGGTTTGATAATGGCGCTGCTCATCATTTGAGCTTTATAATGATAAATCTTGCCAATCAAATGATTATCCAAATGTTTTTTCATTTCGTTGAAAACATCCCTTTCCCTGTTGGCATAGCCAATTTGATTAACCAAATTACTATTCCGGAATAGTTCGCTTAATTCTTTTGCCTGTTGATAATCGGCAGTAAACGGTTTTTCACAGAAAACGTGTATGCCTTTTTCGTATGCATATTTAATAACCGAATAATGCAAATGAGGCGGCGTACAAACAATGATACCGTCTGGTTTCGATTCATCAATCAGTTGTTGATAATCACTATAAACCTGAATGCCTGCCACATACTTTTTCAATACATCCAACAACACCTTCGAGGTATCGGCTACGGATACAATTTCCACATCGGGATGTGTATTGATAATGGAGTAATGGGTCATGCCCATTCGGCCAAAGCCAATAATGCTAATTTTAATTTTGCTCATGTCTTTATTTTAATCTTTTCTTATTCTTAATATATTTAGAAATAAATACCATAAAAATTTCAATACCATAGGCAAGCGTGTCGTTAGCATTTCCGGCCTTTTTATAGTTCGAATAAACCACAATAAATGAATTTTAACCCAAATAGGATTAGGTTCATCCTGTGTTCCGGCAAACCAATCAAATACTTGACCAATCGTTATGGTCACATTAACATCCAATTGTTTGTAATGTTGATATGCCCATTTTTCTTGTTTAGGCGCGGTCATTCCGACACATAAAAGTTGTGGTTTAAAATCATTGATTGCTTTTATCATTGCTAAATTATCTTCTTCATTAAACTCTTTTTTGAATGGAGGAGAATATGTTTCTACAATAACATTGGGATATGACACTTTGGCCTTTTCTTTAATTAATGCCAATGCTCGTTCCGTTGAACCGAGAAAAAATACTCTTGCCGATATTTCATTTGCCTTTTGCATAAAACATTTAAAATTATCCGGCCCATTTTGGCGTTTTATAGTTTTACCTTTCAAAAAGATAGATGCCAAACCAAAATACTCTCCATCTAATGTAAGAATATCGCATTTTTGTAACGCTTCCTTGAATTTAGGATCGTTAGTAGATA
>BNXY01000170.1 GCA_025999935.1 Bacteroidia bacterium
GCAGGAGATTCCTCCCGTTGGTCGGAATGACCGCGCGTTTTTTATCATTAGGCAGGAGGAGGGGGATTGAGTGGCGGCTTTGCCGCCACTCAATCCCCCTCCTCCTGCTGTCTTCCCCCCCAACGGGTATGGGTCATTCCGAGCCGCAGGCGAGGAATCCCCTGCTAAGCCGTTAAACACCATTCCTGCAAATTACGACAAAAGTCTATTAACGACATTTGGTCATCATATCGAAAACACTGTTTTAACCGTCGAAATTGTTAAAATAGACCACTGAAGCAGGGTTTACAGATAAATATCCTGCGATACGGACATTTTTTCGCCTGCCATTTTGCGGTATTCCGCCGGAGAAATATTGTAGCGTTCGCGGAACAGGCGGTAGAAGGTGCGGGACGTTTTGTATCCGCTCATCTCGGCGATGTTCTCAATCAGTTCGTCGGTGGTATCGAGCAGGCGTTTGGCTTCTTCGAGGCGCAGGGCGTTGATATAATCCTGCGGCGTCTGGCCGGCAACGGCTTTCATGGCTTCAAACAGGTAGGTCCGGTTGGTGCCGAGCGCGGTGGTGAGTTCAGACATATCTACGTCATGGTTGGTAAAATGCTTGTCGGCGAGCAGGTATTCGCGCAGGCGGGCGGATAATTGTAGCTGTTGTTCGTCGGCGTTTTTGTTGTCGGCGTTTTGTAGAGACGGATAATTATCCGTCTCTACGGGGATGGCGTAGCGTTGCCTCATTTGTTCGATTTCTTCCGCCAGCCTGTCCTGTTTCTTGATTTGGCGGTACAGTCCCCTGTTTTTCCGCCTCATCTGCCGTGAGTGGAAAATCCATCCCGACAGGACAAGGATACAGGCGATGGCGGCGAAAATGAAGTAGTTGCGGTTGCGTTCTTTTTCCAGAATATGCTTATCGACTTCATAGACAGTGCGTAGTTCGTCGAGTTGGGCGGTCATTTGTACTTTCTGTACGGAATCGGCGAGGTGATACAGTTCTTTGTATGTTTGGGCTTCCAGTTCGGGCATCCCGGCTTTTCCGGCAATCTCGGCTTTTTCCTGCAAGAGTTGCATCAGGGCGGCTCCGTTTCCGGCAATAGGAACGGCAATCGCATCCAAGGTTTTCAGGGCATTGGGGTAATCGCCTTTCAGCTTGTAGTATTCGCTCCATGCAGACAGGACAATGTATTGTATCGTTGGCGGGTTGCCCATCATCAGGGCGAATTTTTCAGCGTCGCGTAAATATTTTTCCGCCTGCTCGAACTGCGAAAGATAAGTGTAAAGCATACTTGCGTCTATCGAATAATTGAACCATGAGGTCGTATTTGCCGCTTCCTGTTCGGGATAATTTTTCACGAGTATTGCTTTCCATTCTTCCAGGCGAACTTTGGCTTCGTCGGTATGTCCTGTCGCTGTTGCCATCTGGCACAAGGCATAGTATGCTTCCAATAGTATGGGATTTAATTCTTCTTTTTTCAGCCTGTCCACCGCTTCGCGGCTATGGGTTAGGGTTGCTTCGGACTGTCCCAGCTGGAGACTGATATAGCCTATTGAATAGGCTGCTGTTCCCATACCGAGATTCAAGTTGCGCGATTTGGCGAAATCGTATTGTTTATGCGCTTCGGCAAGGGCTTTTTCCGTTTCGCCGCCGAGTATCATCATTTGCAAGTGAGCGGTATGGCCGTAGAAATACTTGTCCCAATATTCGTGTTCGCGCCAGAAATCCATGTCTTCTTCATTGGAAGCGTATTCGCTCCAACGGTTATGGTGCAAATAGATACGTCGCCGTTCTTCCCTTATTAAACTTTCTTTCCCAATATCGTCCTGCGAGCGGGCATACCGGAGCCATTCCTCACAGCAGGCAACCTGTTTGTCAAAATCCTGCATGTTACCGTAAGCGGCTGTCTGTTGTTTGTAAGTGTCGTGTTTCGCCTGTCCTTCGAGCGAAGGAAACAGCGCCCGGAGTGAATCAACGGCTGTTTGAGTTTGTGCGGCGGCAGGCGCCGCAAGCAATGCTGCGAAGAAGCAATAGATGAGAATGAATTTAGCGGATAAACACATAGCTGTTTTTTGTAATATTTGGAGCAAAGGTAGTGAAAATGAGGGAGTGTGTCAATAACAGGAGGTCGAAAAACCGTAACCACGATTGTTTGGATTGATAATTGACTCCTCATTTGCAATTAGTTACTCCGAAAGTGATTGTTTTTAGAAAAAATATACATACATTTGCAACTAAAATAAAAAAGAATATCATGGAAAATCTGAACAGAAAAACAGCCGGGAATGCCCAATTGTATCCCGAACGAATCATTCAATTTGGAGAAGGCAATTTTTTGCGCGCTTTTGTG
>BNXY01000171.1 GCA_025999935.1 Bacteroidia bacterium
GTTGGGGGGGGAAGACAGCAGGAGGAGGGGGATTGAGTGGCGGCAAAGCCGCCACTCAATCCCCCTCCTCCTGCCTAATGATAAAAAACGCGCGGTCATTCCGACCAACGGGAGGAATCTCCTGGCTTGACCCCCTAACCCGAAGGGTTGAATGTGAATAACCCCCAGTGAAGCGTAGCGACTGGGGGTAAAGAGACAGCTCTCTCTCGCCCTCAACGCCGATAGGTGTTGAACATGCTCGTTAATGAATGAATGAATTCAACCCACTTCGGGGTTGAGGGAGTGTGTGTGTCCATTACCACCCCCAGTCGCTTCGCTTCACTGGGGGTTATTGGCTCCGCCGAACGTTGTTTCACATTAAAGACCTTCGGTCTTCCCATTGCGTTAAATTATTATTTAGAGAGGAGCTGAGTAGTAAAAATTCCCCATTTTTCCTATTTTACTCAAACAATTAAAAGTAACATCCTGAAAATCAATGAATAAACACTTCATTTTCGTGCCAAATCGTAATCGAACCAAAAAAAAAATATACGATTTGTCACTAAAAAAATACCTCAAATTACGATTTGGCACGAAAATATATACGATCTGTCCACTCGATTATTTTTTTGCATATTACCTTTGCCGAAAAATTAGAAAAAGTAAGCAATGATACATTCAAAATTATACACATATATTAAATAATCATGACAAAAAAAGAATCCCCGCGGGAAAATCCCCGCGCGCAACGTATCCCTACGGGCGTTGCATCCGTACGGGCATTGCGCGTTGCGTGTACGGGCGTTGCGCGCAACGCCCCTACGGCATTTTCGGACTATCTGTCGCAAACTTCGGACTATCTGTCGCAAACTTTTTATTTTTCCGCCCTAACTTTGCACCGGAATCTCGAACGAGCGCGAATCGAAAAGGAAATCCGACTCAAAATCATTGACAAAGTAACAATTAACAACTAATTTATAAATTTCGTAATATGAAAAATCTTTCTTCCCCGCGGGAAAATCCCCGCACACAACGTATCCATACGGGCGTTGTATCCCTACGGGCATTGCGCATTGCATCCGTACGGGCGTTGCGCGCAACGCCCCTCGCGTACCTTATCCTGTTAATAACCCTCGCCCTCGCGCCACTCGCCGCTCACGCGGATATGCCGACAGGCGAGTTGGGAGACCGTTACCACGGCGTGGATTTCTCCGCCTTGACAAACCCCGCCAACAAGGTCTATTATGGCCAGTACAGACATTACAAGTCTTCAGCGATTCCTTTTTATGAGACCCAAACCTGCCCCGTCCTGTGGCGGACGATGGGCGAAGAAGCCTCGGACGGCAAGCTAAGCCTGTTCAGCGAGTATGTGCTGGATAACCATAACTTTCACGGGACGTCCGCCAACGGCTCCAATTACTACCCCAGTTCAGACATTTACACTTGGCTGAACACCACGTTTAAGGATAACATCTTCGCCAAGACTGAGAGTGACGGCTTGGAGCAACCGACCGTAACGACCAGTATGTATAACATCATAACCGGCGCCCAAATAACGGGAACTTCCCCCATCAGCGGTTACACTTACCCGGAAAGCTTGCCGTGGCAAAAATACGCCCTGGTATATCTGCCCTGGGCATATTTTTCAGCATCAGGTGCTAATATCGGGCTGTACTGGACGGCGAGTAATAACGCGCCTTCGGGCAGATTCGGCACCAATAATGCGGAAAACACAGGAACATACAGAAGCGGAACAGCTACTACTTACTGGACGCGGACGCCATCCTCTGTCGCGACCACGCAAGCAGTTTCCGTCAATAACTCCGGCAGTCTCACAACTTCTGAGACTACTAACTCGCAGGGCGTCCGCCCCGTTGTCAAAATAGACCCGACCCGGATAATCTTTGCGTCTGAAATCAAAACCTCCGCCAATACCGCAAACGGAGAAACGGAAGTTGACGGCAATTACGCCGCTCCGGCAACCGGCACAAAAAATTTCAAATTGACGATTCTCAATAGCGCGCTGACGTATGGGACACTGACGGCAGGCGGCGTATCATTAGCAGGCTCCACTACGAAGACCATAACGGTAGCCCTCGGCGGCTCGGTAGCCGTAGCCGCCAGCGGCGCGACTGCCGGCACATTCCTTACCTGTAAAATCGTAAACAGCAGCGGCGCCATTGTGGGCTACGGGCAAGGCTCCAACACCTCCCTCACGCTAAACGCCAAAAACCTGTCCAACGCGAACCTCGCGGTCGGCGAATACACCGTTTATGTATGGGCGCAGCAAAACAACGAAAAAATTTCACACGAAGGCTGCACGCCGGAATATTTCACGCTG
>BNXY01000172.1 GCA_025999935.1 Bacteroidia bacterium
TTGTTGTCTCATACGGAATCAGTTTAATTCCCTCCAAGCCCCTTATTGCCGTTAATACGCACGGGTCTTCCATTATAGACGAAATGTCATAGCCAATCTCCAGATCAACCTTTCTGCCTGTCTTTAGTCCGCTTTCATCCAGCTCATCCACCAGACCGGCTAAGGCCGGAGCCTTCAACCTGAATTTTATTTTTATGGATCCTGTCGGCAGGGTAAAGCCATCATCGCCATTAAGCCCGGCAAAACTCAATAATTCGGGAACGCCCGGGTCATATATAAGGGTAGGATAATCAGGGGCACCAACAACAACTGCGCCATTTACATCTATTGTATAGTCTAAAAATTCAAATTCCTCATTGAAATAAACATCCATATACATCTCTTTGATGTCGGCATTTGTATTGGTAAGCGTGTAAGTAACTTCTACTATGCTACCTGCTATATATGTATCGCGGCTGTAAACCGGATCCATTGTTACCTTGTCCTGACGTTGCTGCCATACTGCATTAAAAGAGGTGTAAGGCTTCAATGTTTCCCTGTCCACACTATAAAAAGGAGGTACCGGTACTGGTTTGCCGCTTACAATTCTTTCATACGTAATGCTTGCGCGGTTGTCGTATTGTGCGCTAGGCGCATCCTCGTCGAGTATGGCCGTAGCCGTCAGTACTAAAGTCGTCTGGCCAGGAACAATCAAGCCGTCAATTTTCAACTTTTCGCCGCTTCCGGTAACAGCAGGGCTTATCTGAGGATTGAATGTCAGTAAATTAGCATCGCTGCTAACAGCATCCAGACCGAATGATCCAACCTCCCATTTCATTTTTTCAGGCAGAATATCGCTGAAATCTACACTCTTTTCATCACAATTCGTATTTTGAATATAGAATGAATATTCCACAGGATCGCAAGTTGTAATCTCACGTTCTTTCACCTGCTTCACAAACGACAGCCCATCCTCGTTTATCGGTGGCGGCGGTGGAACAGGGCGGAGTGTTATCGGTGAAATATAGATACTTCGTGTAACATTATATGCTCTGCTCTTGAGTCTGTACTTAATCGTTATACTTGTTACACCACCCTGAAACGCAACATTAAGCATTCCGTTCTTGTTACTGCTTGAAACGCTGCCTCTTTTTGTTACAGTAGCTATATTTCCGTTTATTTTATATCTGGCCGTATTCGGACTCGAAGCATAACTAAGTACCGGTAAATAAATACTACCGGAACATTGCCCGTATATTTCCACTTCTTCATACGAACTCGAATAACCATCGAGATCGGAAATCGAAAATTCCGGAATAACCGGATGATTAAATTCAACAGTAATGGTCACATCCTGATTAACTGCACCTCCCCTTCGCTGAACACGCAGACTTCCTCTATCCGGCGTATTGCCTGAACGCGGGTATCCGCGGTTTGCCCTGACATTGGCCGGATAAACCACCTTCGTACTTGTTACATGAATGTTATCTCCAAGATCGACAGAAGGAAATGAAGTTGCCGGAAGCGTAAGCCCTGTGGCTGTTGATGTATTGGTTCTGGACGTCCATTGTGTCCATGAGAATTTTTTTGTTCCTGTAAACTGAGCATCTTCATCGCCTACGCAACCTTTATTGTTAAGTTTCCATCCAAAAGTAATATATGTATCATCTTCCGCAAAAGTATAGCTGCACTGATGCTCGCCGTTTATATACGACATGGGAATTACAGCTTTGTAAATACCCGCTTCGATATCGGCAGGCGATTCTGCTACTATCAGGCTTACATCATAACCGGGGCCCAGTTTGCTGTAATAGTCGTTGGCGACATTGACATCGTTTCCAATAGTCAGGCCCGCGTTATTCTGCGCACCGATAAGCAGGGCAATAGGACGATCATTATTCGTTTTATGAATGAGCCATTTCCTGTTAAACCTGTCTGTAAAGTCTCCGCATTCGTTCGGATCCGAGATATGGGTATTGCCAAGGGCTCCATCGTTACCGGAAACAACGGCTATCTCATCTTGATCCAAGTCCCCTAATTCACTTCCATCAGCACTCAGCTTGGTACCGGCTACCCCCATATGCAATATAGAACCAACATTGGTGGAATGTGAATGCCGGTTATGCAGACGGGCTGCATCATCACGGATAATAGCTGAAATATTATTATAAAAAACGGCGAAAATAAGACTTGACTGTACATTTCCGGGCCAAATAGGCATTCCATTGGATAAGATATAGTCAAATCTATTTGTGGCTGTATTGGATGGGTAAAGCGTCACACCGTATTTCAAGGCCAGATATGATTCCATTAGTTGCGTTTCATCATCAGTCAA
>BNXY01000173.1 GCA_025999935.1 Bacteroidia bacterium
GGGCTTGGACGTGATGCGGAGTAAAAACACGTTCGGACTTTCGACGGTCATTCTGGTTTTCGACGATGGCGTGGAAGATTATTGGGCGCGTCAGCGTGTTCAGGAGCGATTGACGGATGTGGAGTTGCCTTACGGCGCCGTGCCCGGTCTCAATCCCCTGACTTCGCCCACCGGCGAGATTTTCCGATACGTCATCGAAAGCGACCGCTTGGATTTACGGGAAATAACCGATTTGCACAAATGGGTGATTATTCCGCGTTTGAAACAAATTACCGGAATTGCGGACGTGAGCAATTACGGCGGAATTACCACGCAATATCAGATAGAAGTTGACCCGAATAAAATGGAAGAATACGACATTTCTTTGGGCGATATTTCCGAAAAAATAGAAAAGAATAATATCAATGCCGGAGGAAGTTTGCTGAGTCAGGGCGATTTAAGTTACGTGATACGGGGCATCGGCTTGGTAAAAAATCTTGACGACTTGGGGCGCATTGTCATCAAAACGGTCAATGGCGTTCCGGTATATCTGAATGACATCGGGAAATTGAAATACGGCAACCTCGAACGAAAGGGCGTGTTGGGTTTCACCGACGACAAACGGAACTATTCCGATGGCGTAGAAGGAATTATACAGATGCTTCGCGGCGAAAATCCTTCGCAGGTGTTGGCGGAAGTGCACAAAGCGGTGGACGAACTCAACAACGAAATTCTGCCGCCCGGCACGCATATCCACCCGTTTATGGACCGTACACAATTGGTAAACACCACTTTGCATACCGTTTCCCATACCTTGCTGGAGGGGATGATTTTGGTTATTCTGGTGCTGATTCTGTTCCTCCGCAGTTGGCGAGGCGCGTTGCTCGTTGCGCTGACCATTCCTTTTTCCCTGCTTATCGCATTTATCCTGATGCACTTTACCGATATTCCCGCCAACCTGCTTTCGCTGGGAGCGATTGACTTCGGGATACTCGTCGATGGCGCCATTGTGATGATGGAAACCATTCTGAAAAAGCGGGAAAGCCATCCAAATGAGGCATTAACGGAAAATTCCATCTGCGATCGCGCTACGGAAGTGGCTCGTCCCATCTTTTTCTCAACACTCATTATTATTACGGCTTATTTGCCCTTGTTCGCTTTTGAACACATTGAGAAAAAGCTGTTTACGCCGATGGCTTATACCGTTGGATACGCTTTGCTCGGCGCCTTGGCGGTCGCCCTGTTCCTGATTCCGGGATTGGCGTTCTTTGCTTATATGAAGCCCGAAAAAATAAAGAAAAATCCCTGGTTGGAAAAATGGACGGAAAAATACCATCATCAGACGGTTCGATTGTTGGAAAAACCCAAAAAAGTAATCGGCGCGTTGCTGGTGATTCTTGTCGCGGCAGGCGTTTTGAGTTATACGGTTGGAAAAGATTTCCTTCCGCCTTTGGACGAAGGAGCGATATGGATTCAGGTACAACTTCCGGCAGGCATCTCCATCGAAAAATCGAAGACAATGGGCGAAGAGTTGCGGAAAACCCTGAAAGAATTTGAAGAAGTTTCCTACGTGATGACACAGGTCGGACGTGACGATGAAGGCGCGGAAGCCTTTTCGCTTTCCCACATAGAATGTGGCGTCGGTCTGAAACCCTACAACACTTGGAAAAGTGGAAAGACGAAAGCCCAACTGATTGAAGCCATGAATGAAAAAATTGCTACCATGCCGGGTTATTCGGCAGGATTTTCTCAACCGATTATCGACATGGTGATGGATATGGTGGCCGGTGCACACAGCGATTTGGCATTGAAAATATATGGGGAAAACATTGCCGAAACGCGGCATATTGCCGATAAAATAGTCAGTGCGCTGACAAAAATACCGGGTGCTGCCGATGTCGCCATTGAGCAGGAACCGCCTTTTCCGCAGTTGCAGATTGTGGCCGACCGCGAACGCATCGCCCAATACGGACTGAATGTTTCGGATGTAACCGAATTGATTGAGTTGGCAATCGGCGGCGCGCCCATTTCCCAAATATATATCGGAAGTAAAAGCTACGATGTGATTTGCCGTTTCGGCGAAGAACACCGCAATTCGCCGGAGAAAATCGGCAGTTTGCTGCTTACCACGGCATCGGGCGCGAAAATTCCCTTGTCGCAAGTGGCGGACATCAAGATGACTACCGGCGCGAGTATGATTACCCACGAAATGAACAAGCGGCACCTGACCATCCGTATCAATCTGCGAGGCATCGATTTGACCGGTTTCCTGAACAAAGCCAACGATGCCATCCGAAAAGACGTTGATTTCAACAGGGACGAATTTACGC
>BNXY01000174.1 GCA_025999935.1 Bacteroidia bacterium
GAAATAGAAGCAATGGTATAATCGGCCATTGTGCCCTTCATCCCTTCTTCCAGAACGGCGATGGCGTCTTTGATATCGGAAGCCTGCGCCAACATTTGTACCGCTGTTTTCTTTTCGGCTCCGCTTTTTTCGTCCAAAGTAATGAAAAAAACTTTTATTTTATAATAACGGTCGCCGTTTTCGTTGAAAAACAATTCGGCTAAGCGCGCACGTTTGATATCCGCAATCAGAAATTCTCCGCTGATATAGGGTTTAATTTCCTCAATAATTCGAGCTTCCGCTTCCGTAAAAGAAAGAGCGTCCACCAAATAGGGCTCAGTCACTTTTTTCTGAACGCCATTTTCCATCATTTTCTCGTAAGAGATTTTACATTCAAACCAGTTCATTTTTTATCGGTATTTTATTATTTTTTAAAATTCACTATTCACGTAGCGATTGGTTAATGGTGTCAATATAATCCAATACTTCTTCTTTTCCTTTTTTGTGTTCCGAAGACGTATAAAAAATAGGCGGAAGTTCTTCCCAAGTTTCCAGCAATTTGACTTTATAAATTTCCATATTTCCATTCAGCTTACTCTGCGAAATCTTATCGATTTTCGTAAAAATAAGCACAAAAGGAATCCCGCTTTCGCCCAAGCGATTGATAAATTCCAAGTCAATCGCCTGCGGTTCAAGCCGGCAATCGAGCAATACAAACAGACAGGTCAATTCTTCCCGTTCATCTAAATACGCATCAATGATTCCTTGAATTTTTTCGCGCCCTTTTTTTCCTCTTTGGGCATAACCATAACCCGGCAAATCGACCAAATACCATTCGTCATTAATCAGAAAATGGTTGATTAATTGCGTTTTACCGGGAGTAGAAGAAGTCATCGCCAAACCTTTTTTGCCGGTCAGCATGTTAATCAGCGAAGATTTTCCCACATTGGAACGGCCAATAAACGCATACTCCGGACGGCCATCCGGAGGACATTTTTCAGGGTCAGTATTACTGATTACAAATTCGGCTTTCTTGATATTCATGCGTTCTTTATTATTATTTCACTATAAACCGGACGGCAAAGTTAGCATTTTTTCTTTAAATACCGATATTTTAAAAATGAAGGTTAAATCTTTTTTGAGGAGTTATGATAACTTTAACCCTTATTTTATTACCATAATCTTACTGACAACGCCTTGCCCGCCATCGGGAGTTGCGGCAAAAACAAGGTAAATTCCGGCTTTGACAATAGCGCCGCGACGATCTCGGCAATCCCAGACAAATTGGCCGCCCAAGGATTTTCCTTCTTTAATTAAATTGCCGGTCATATCGGTAATTTTTACCGTGGAATTTTGCATTAAGCCGGTAATTATTACTTGACTATCACTTGCCGGACGAACCGGATTCGGCATCGCATAGACATTTGAATAATCGGATTTTCCCGTAATTGCCTCTCCCATATAGGAACATAAACCTTTATCTGTTCCGATAAAAATTTCTCCGGTTTCCTGATTGATAGCGATGGAATTAATCCGGTTTGAAATCAAATAACTATTTTCGGCAGTGAAATTTTCAACTTGAATGGTGTTTGAACCCTGCGACTGATCCACGACAAAAATGCCGGAACCATCCGTTCCTATCCATTTTCGATCTCCGCCATCTATAGCGATTGACGTAATTTTCAAGCCTTCCAGCAAATAGAAATTTTCTCCATAGCTGTCGGAAGATACCAGCCGGTAACATTCGCCTCGTCCTACCTGATCCGCAGAAGAAAAACTGATCAGGCCATTATCGGTGCCTACCCAAATGGTATTTTCGTTTAAATCTTCTGCCATGCAGAGATAAGCACTTGCACTTACGTCATTTCCCTGCTGATCGACAAACCGGTTTGAATAAGCGTATTGAGCATTCGAAACATCTGAAACGGCGCCTTTATCGTCAATAACCATAATGCCGGATCTTTCTCCCCGCCAGAAATTCAACCATTTTTTATTGTCTTTACTTATTAATATTTTATTGGGGTCGGAAGATGACAAAGGCGGGAAATAAGCATTTTTCCATTCTTTTTGATCGATAAATACCGATAATCCGTTCGTAACGCCGCCATTAACCATGTATAGATTGTTTTGATTATCAAAGACCAAACCATCGACCCTGACAAATTTGTCCGGCTCATAATCAGGAACCGCCGTTTGCAAACTACTGTTTTTGTAAGAATACAGTTTTACAAATTCATTGTCTAAAAACTCATATAAACCTTCTCCCCAACTGGCTACGAAATAATGGTTTGGATTGGCCGGATCTACTTCTACCGACATGAAA
>BNXY01000175.1 GCA_025999935.1 Bacteroidia bacterium
TTGAGCGACGATAAAATATCTTCGCCGGTATTGAACCGGTTCGACATTGCCATCATCCTCAATCAGCCCTCGTTAGAGAAATTTGAAAGCCGCGTTAAACCCGGCGGGGTGTTGATTTACGACGGTTACGGAATTACCAGCGCTCCTACCCGCAAAGATATTCGGATTTTTCAGGTTGATGCCATGAATACGGCTGTCAATGATGGAAATACCAAAGCATTCAATATGATTGTTTTGGGTGGAATGTTGAAAATAACGCCGATGGTTACTTTGGAGAGTGTGATGAAAGGATTGAAAAAATCGCTTCCTGAACGTCATCACAAACTGCTGCCAATGAATGAAAAAGCTATTTTGAGAGGAATGGAGATAATCAAAGAAATCTGATTATTTCCCTTGAAAAAGAAGCTGAACATATTGCTTTTATCCTTGATTGCCCCGTTTTTCACTTACGGACAGGATACGATTCCTCGTGTAGAACAGGATACGATTCCGCTTACAAAAACGGAACCGGTTCTTTCGGATTCTATCCATCGAAATTTATCAATGATGAATATGCCTGTTTCAGCCATTGACACCACTCAAACAATTAATTATTGGCGCATTACGGAACGAACCGGAGAAATTTTCCCGGTTCTTCCGGATACTTTTCTGACCGATTATTTCAATCGTACCAATGTGGAAGGTCAGGGAATTTCGGTTGCCTACCTCGGCAATCTGGGTTTGCCGTCCGAATCCCGCTTGTTTTTTGACCGGAATGACCGCTCGGAATTTTGGCTTATATTGGAAAACAACCTCAATAATTATGGAATAAAATGAAGCATTTATATTTATTTCTTCTGTGTTTTTCTTTTTTTTCTTGTTCGGCGAAATCGGTAAAAATCGTAGTGGAAAACACCTTGGATTTTGACCGAAACGGAGAAATTGTTGAAGTGAAAACCGCCGGATTAGCGGCTGATTTCAGTGTAAAACCATACATTCTGGAAGCAGCAGGCGGAAAAGAAATCGCTTACCAACTAACAACCGAAAAAGGTTCGCAGTTGTTGATTTTCCATGCGGACGTTCCGGCAAAATCGTCCGTAACTTATATCCTGAAAGAAGGGATTCCCGCTCCTGCAACTGTGAAAACGGATGCGCATTTTGTTCCCGAAAGGAAAGACGACTTTGCCTGGGAAAACGATTTGGCGGCCTATCGCATGTACGGTCCCGCTTTGGCCAACGAATATCCGAGCAATGGCGTTGACCTTTGGTTGAAAAATACGGAAAAACCAATTATGGCTCAGTTTTATGCCGACGAACTGCAACGGGGCGTTTCTTATCATGTCAATCACGGATTGGGTTTGGATTGTTACGACGTGAAACATACGATGGGGGCGGGGGGCATTGCGCCCTATACTTCCAAACTGTGGATTGGCAATCATTACGACCATTATGAAATATTGGAAACCGGCCCTTTGCGTTCCGTTTTTACCTTGGTTTATGATTCTGTCCTTGTGGATGATACGTATTATAAACAAACGATTACTATCACAGCCGATGCGGGAAGCGTACTGAACAAAGCCCTTGTCCGTTACGAGGGATTGGATAAGCCGCTTCGATTAGCAGGTGGTATTTTTCTGCACAAAGAAAGAGGCAACACTTTTTTTGACAAAGAAAATCAAGTCATCGCTTATGCCGAAAATGCAGTTTCCAACGCAGGCGTTCCGGAAGGAAGAAACTACGTAGGTGTTTATATGCCGGAAGCAACCGGCAATCCGCTCGAAGAAGACAATCATTATTTCATTTTGGGTAACTACTCGGCGGGTAGTGAGTTTATCTATTATTTTGGCGGCGGCTGGAGTAAATGGAAATTTCCAACGGACGAAGACTGGTTCAAGGCTTTGCTGCGGTTTAGCCGGGCAAAAAAAGAGCCGCTGAAAGTGAGTTGGTAATTGCTGTACAGTTGAACGAACAAATGTCATTTTGCTCCGTCAATAGTTGATTTTTGCTCTATAATTTCATTTTCCGGTTTATATTTCACCTGTTCAATTTTTAGTACCACCGGATTCGGCCATTGATTGTTGGTGTACAGTCGGTGTCCGTTTACGGCACTGATAACCAATCCGATAGGCGTAGGATACACACGAATCGCCGCGTCGGCGCCCTTGCGGTATTCGATTAATTCGCTGGCGTATCCGAGTATGCTTACTTGGGTTTGTTCGTTCCCTTCCAAGGTTTTCAATATAAATTCCTTGCGTTTGCCAAATTGCCAATTATTTCCTCCGGGTACAAAAGCGTAAACAGTTGTTTCATCGGTTTT
>BNXY01000176.1 GCA_025999935.1 Bacteroidia bacterium
ACTGAACTCTAAATATTGAAAAATAAATTTTTCCAATTCAAAAAAATATAGTAATTTTGCATACCATTATATGTAATATTCATAATTAAAAAATACAAAAGTATGGCAACAACATTAGTTCAGGCAAGAATAGACCCTGTAATCAAAGAAAAAGCAGAAGCTTATTTTCATTCATTCGGAATGGATAGCGCCACTGCTATTAGAATATTTTTTGCCAAAGTAGCGGAAACCGGCCGCATACCATTCACAATCGGGGTAGATACTGAAGATGCGTATGACGCTATGATAGGAGAGCAGGCATACGCAGAGTATTTAGCAAGCGGTAAAAAATCACGTCCTATTTCAGAATTATACAAAAAATATAATATTTTATGAGCTATAGCCTTTCTTTTTCAGATAAATTTGATAAATCGCTCGATAAAATAGATAATGCAAATGCTCAAAAGATATTGAAATATTTGAAGAAAAATGTTGATGGTTCTGAAAATCCCCGTACATTTGGCAAAGCATTAATAGGCAATCTGAAAGGACTTTGGCGATACCGTGTGGGCGATTATCGGATTATTTGCGATATTCAGGACGAAGAATGTATCGTCTTAGCACTTGAAACCGCACACAGAAAAGACATATACAAGTAATTTATTGAATCTCTATAAATCCTATTATTTCTCTTTCTATTTTCGAAAGTTGATATAAATCAAAAATCAAATTATCCAACTCTATTTCAATATCTTTTGTGGGTAAAGATTTTTGTTTTAAACCTTGGAGATGAACAATTTTTTCTTTAAAAATAGTGTTTGTATCAATATCTATCTGTATTATCGGATTATACTACTTTGGTTTGGTGCGACGACAATTACGGTTACATCCGCCGTTTATCCGATGAGAAAGAACAACTTCGCTCCGGTGGTTCGGGTGTCTCAAGCATAAGTGCAACTGTTGAACGAGCATAAGCGCAACTGCTAAACGGTATGAAAAATCTTGTGTTGGAGAAAAAGGTCAGGAGGAAAGGTTTTTATGTTTCGCGGCAAATGCCGAAGGCGTTTCGCCAAACTCTTTTTTAAACGCATTGGTAAAATAGGCTTGGCTTTCGATGCCTATTTCTTCCATTATCCGGCGCATGCTCATGTCGCTTTCGATAATCAGCCGGGCGGCTTTTCTCATGCGATGGTTCGAGATAAATTCGATGATGTTTTTGCCGGTCATCGTTTTTATTTTTTTGTACAGTACGCTGCGGCTCATCATCATGCAGGAAGCAACGTAGTTGACGTCTAACTTCGGCTGATTCAGATTGTCATCGATGATTTTGATTAAGTCCTTCAGAAATTTACTGTCCTGTTCGTTGGACGACAAATCGGCGCTGTCCGCAAAATAGTTTTTACTGTAATATTCACGCAATTGTTGTTGCCGTTTGAAAATATTGTACAGCGAGAGTTTCAACAAATTGAGGTCAATCGGTTTTTCGAGATAGAGGTCGGCGCCGGAGCCAGCGCCTTCTATTTTACTTTCGAGGCCGGTTTTGGCGGTAAGCATAACAAACGGAATATGGGAAGTCTCGATATTGTTTTTTGTTTCCAGACAAAGCGTTATGCCATCTTTTTCAGGCATCATAATGTCGCTTACTACAAGGTCTATCTCTCTTTCCGCCAGCAATCCGGAGGCTATCATTCCGTTTTCCGCCTGAATAACTTCATAATCTTCAGCCAAAGTACCGGCAATCAGTTTCCGCAAGTCGTTATTGTCTTCGACCAGAAGAACCCGTCGCTTCGAAGCCGGTAGAGACGTAGGTAAAAACGGGGCATGTCCCGTCTCTACATTAGATAATATGGAATCTTTCGCATCGTCCTGTATGAAATCGTCGTTGTTGTAGCTGTTTTCGCCGGTAGAAAAACGCAGTTCAATATCCGTACCTCTGTTTTTTTCGCTGAAAATACTCAACGTCCCCTTGTGCAACAGGACAAAACTTTTTACCAAAGCCAGACCGATACCCGTTCCCAAACGCGGATCGAAATTAATGGTATTGACCTTATAATATCTTTCAAAAATGCTTTCCATCATTTTCTTCTCAATGCCCACTCCCGTGTCTCTGATAACAATCGAAAACGTCTCCTCCGACGGCGCACCATCAATAATGTAACTGTCCGAATAGGGCGAACGGAAAACATTGCCGCCGCTTACCTCAATCGAAATCCTACCGCCTTCTTTCGTGTATTTGAAGGCATTGTTCAACAGGTTCATGATTATCTTTTCGACTACGTTCCTGTCTATATAAAC
>BNXY01000177.1 GCA_025999935.1 Bacteroidia bacterium
CATTTTTAACAGCGGTTACACCCTAAGAATTATAATCTTTATTTATTTATTTACATCCTTATGACACACATAAAAATTTCCATAATGTTTTTGCTGGTTGCATTGACATTTTCATCTGTGAACAGTTTGTATTCACAGGTAACCATCGGGGCAAGCGAAGCCCCGCGTGACTTTTCGGTTCTCGAACTGATGAGCGACATCAAGGGGCTTCGACTGCCGCAGCTGACTACCGCTCAGCGTAACACTTTGGGCAGCGCTCTAACCCTCGATCCGAGCAACGCTCCGGCGGGGCTTACCATCTACAATACCGAAACCAACTGTCTGGAATACTGGAACAAACAGGAATGGATTTCACTCTGTGACGATGTAACTAACCCGGCATTACCGCTTCCCGGAGCAGGTCGTTTCACCGGCAGAACCATCTTCGATATAGCGACGGGTTTGAGTAACAACGGCGGAGCTTGCGGCACACTGGTCGCTCGCGCGCCTTATAGTACCGATTTTACGAAGACAGATGAACAGGATGCGACAGACGGGACGGTAAACGGGGTGTCAGTAACGGTGACAAATCCGACTGGCACCTGGCTTTACTCCGGCATACAGGTGTACACCTTTACCCCGTCGGTTGATGTATCGAATGTGGAGTTCAAGTATGTGGAGGATGCTTCCTTAGAGGCTATAGTAAGTATGACAGCGAAAGACGACTATAAAGGACCCATAGCAGCCGGTACAGCTTGTAAAGCCGTAGTGGTTTACAGGCCCGACCTGATGACAACCTTGGAGAATAAGACCCGCGACCAGGCTGTTAAGCCTAAATTGTACGTCTTTTACGATGACGCGGCAGACGGAAGAAAGTATACTGTCGAGCTGACAGTGAGCCTTCAGGATTGCAATTGCTGCGGGACTGCCACAACAACCGGCGACAACTGGCAGAACTTCCTGTGCTATAACCTCGGGGCTAATTTTATGCTCGATCCGTTTACTCCTGCTAAAGGACTGAATGGGAATTACTACCAGTGGGGCCGTAAACAAATTGTAGGTG
Organism: Bacteroidia bacterium; assembly: GCA_025999935.1. Lineage (GTDB taxonomy): Bacteria > Bacteroidota > Bacteroidia > Bacteroidales > Azobacteroidaceae > Azobacteroides. Next base: position 1,043 of record BNXY01000177.1, read on the forward strand.
ATGTGGATGATGGTTTACACATCAGCCTCAACAGTTGGCCTGGCAACTTCGCAAATCGAGATTTATGGGGCGATGCTGAGGACCCTTGTCCACCAAATTATCGTGTGCCGACTCTTGATGAGTTGAGAGAAGTTAACAATATCGCGATAAATCCTCAAACAATACCACCCGGCGCAACATGGATAACAGACCTGACAAACTTTAGTAGTGGTCGCAATTATGGCTCCGTCCTGTACTTGCCGGCAACAGGATATCTTATGAAATCACCAGAGATACTACCCGGATCACGTGACGTTGTTTGGAGTCATAGAGGATCTGGTGCGTCGTACTGGTCCGATCAACAAAGGAGCCATGACCTTATGTATGCTTTAGATTTCATAAAAAATAGTGCTACTATTACGGGGAACGCAGAAGCCCAAGCCGCACGTCCGATACGCTGTATAGCGCGATAAATCCGGATTCTGTTCTACAACCATGTATTGCAATATCAATGAATAAAACATAAAAAATGAAACGGATATTTTTGCAGATGTTTTTTTGTAAAATGCCCAAAACGCCTAATTTTCTTCCGGAATGGGTTTCTACGGACAAAGCGGATGAAAAAATATCGTTTTCAAGTGGTTTGTAAGTCACTTTTTTGTTAGCTATTCCAAGCCTTACAAAAATATTTTCAACCAAAGCTTTCAGTTCGTAAACCGAAGTTTTTTCCGCCGGACGAATCCAACTGTTGCTGACATTATTTCCTGTCAACCACAAAGATAAGTGAAATTCTTCTTTTATCGCCGCTAAAGGGTTGTTTTCTTGTTGTTTTTCCGGATAAAAAGCATAAACATTGCCAAATTCGTAGAAATGCAAATCCGGATTTTTGTGATTCCGGTTAAATTCGATGCTTTCCAAACCGCCGAAAAGCAAAGTCTGCCGCATCACATCCAATTCGGCGCTCAAAGGATTTTTGAGTAAAACATTGTTTTCTTTCGGAAATGTCGTCAATGTTTCGTAATACGCGCCCGAAGTCAGCGAATTATTCAAAATTTCATTGAAACCGTAACCGGTTAGTTGTTCGGAAATTAAATTTTGCAATTTATAACTTGTATCGGTAGCAGCCCGTTGGGAAAGATTGGATTTCAGTTCGTCGCCGATTTCGATATTGTTGTAGCCGTAAATGCGCAAAATATCTTCGATAACGTCCACATCGCGGGTTACATC
>BNXY01000178.1 GCA_025999935.1 Bacteroidia bacterium
ATATACAATCCATTGTTTTTGGAGCTTCTTCAAAGAAAAATATAGAAGAATCAACGCAATTAATTTTATCATAAATTTTGATTATGGAACTAAACAATTTCATCAAAAACATCGCCGCCCAATTCGACGATACGGACGTTTCCGTATTTGCGGCAGACACTAATTTCAGAGAGTTGGACGAATGGTCGTCTCTCGTTGCTTTGGCGGTATTGAACATGCTCGAAAAAAAGTATGCAGTCAAATTGCTGCCAACAGAAATGAGGTCGGCAAATACAATTCAGGAACTGTTTGATTTGGTCAAGTCGAAACAATGAACCCTTTTTCGCTGGAAAACAAAACCGTTCTTGTTACCGGCGCATCGTCGGGCATCGGCCGTACTGTCGCTATTGAGTGTTCCAAAATGGGGGCGACTGTGGTTTTGACGGCACGCAACGAAGAACGCCTTCAACAAACCTTGTCGCAATTGGAAGGGGATGGACATGCTATAATTGTTGCCGATTTGACAGACAAAAATGACCGGCTCCGATTGGTTGAACAGTCGCCAAAACTCGATGGCTTGGTACATTGTGCAGGAATCGTTAAAACACTGATGTTCCAGTTTGTTGACGCCGAATCTTTATCAGAAGTAATGAATGTGAATTTTGCATCGCCTACATTACTTTCCGCTCTGCTTGTTGAAAATAAGAAAATTGCAAAAAACAGCTCGATAGTTTTTATCTCGTCTGTTTCGGGCGTTGTGTGTGTGTGGGGCGGTAATTCCATGTATTCGGCCTCGAAAGGAGCTGTCAACGGCATGATGAAAAATATGGCTCTTGATTTGGCTTCCAAAGGTATTCGGGTTAATAGCGTGAACCCGGCAATGGTTGAAACTTCCATTTTTGAAGGGGGGCTAATTGGCGCAGAACAAATAGAAGAAGACAAAAAACGCTATCCCCTGAAACGTTACGGCAAACCGGAAGAAGTGGCGTATGCCGTAATCTATTTGTTATCGGATGCGGCAAAATGGATAACCGGCAGTAGTTTGGTAATTGATGGCGGATATACTTTATTATGACAGCATTTATAAAACATATTTCATATTATTTACCTGAAAAAATTCTTACCAATGAGGATTTGATTAAGGAATTTCCCGAATGGACGGTTGAAAAAATAGCCTCGAAAGTCGGTGTAAACCGTCGGCATATTGCAGCGGATAACGAAACAGCGGCGGATATGGCTGTGAAAGCGGCTACAAAACTTTTTGCGGAACATGACATTGACAGACAAACGATTGATTTTCTGCTGTTTTGTACCCAAAGCCCCGACTATTTTTTGCCGACTTCGGCAGCATTGATACAGGATAGATTGGGACTCTCAGCTGCTTGTGGTGCAATAGATTACAATCTTGGCTGCTCTGGCTATGTATATGGACTTTCGTTAGCCAAAGGATTGATATATGGCGGAATAGCAAAAAATGTTTTGCTCGTTACTGCCGAAACGTACAGCAAGCACCTGCATCCCAAAGATAAAGGCAACCGTACTATTTTCGGCGATGCGGCTTCGGCAACACTGGTTTCTTCCGAAGGATTTGCCGAAATAGGTAATTTTTCACTGGGAACAGACGGACATGGCGCCGAAAATCTGATAGTTAAAACGGGCGCCATACGGCAGAAACCTGCATTGAATGACATTGTTTATGACGAAAACAATAATCCGAAATCAAGTGATTTTCTCTTTATGGATGGCGGCGAAATTTTTAATTTTACCGCTGACGCCGTGCCGGTTTTAGTTGAAAAAGTCTTGAATATAAATCAGTTGAAACAAGAAGATATAGACTTGTTTGTTTTTCATCAAGCCAATAAATATATGATGAATTATTTGCGCAAACTGATTGATATTGAAAAAGACCGGTTTTACATTTATCTCGAAAATGTAGGAAACACAGTATCTTCAACTATCCCGATTGCCTTATATGAAGCCCGAAAAGAAGATAAAATGAAAGGCAATGTACTTTTGGCCGGCTTTGGCGTTGGTTATTCATGGGGAGGAGTAATTTTGAAAGTATCATAAAATATGGTTGATTATCAAATTATTGGGAAAACTTCTGTCGAATTGTCGGAAAAAGAATGGCAGGAATTGTCCGGTGCTTTCAATTTAGTTTTCGGTAAAGAGTTTAGCGCAGCGTATTTTAAGGATAAATATTTACACTCG
>BNXY01000179.1 GCA_025999935.1 Bacteroidia bacterium
TGCGTGCGTTAAAGGGCAATTTATAGTCCGTCAAGGATGCTCTGTAGGGATAGTAGGCAATGAATTTTACGTTGCCCGAAACGGGATAGTAGATGGTCGTGCTGTGGGCGTTAAAGGCCACCGCGCCTGTACCGCCCGCCGCCGAATTGTAGCGGATGTTGGCGGCGTTTTCGAGGATGTTCTCCGCAGCCAGAGTACCCGGAGTTTCCTTTACCATGTAAATACCGATTGAGTCATTCTCCCATGTCTGGTCGTATGCGCGGGTTTGCACGTTGGCAATGTTGCCCGTCGAGAATTTCACTTCCACGCGGTCGGAGTTGTTTACTGCTTCGTCGTCGTTGCTGCACGAAGTCATTGTTACTGTTGCTGCGATGGCAGCCATTGCTAAAAATTTACATTTGTTCATTTTCTTGAAATTAATTAGTGAATACATTGTTATTAAATTATAATTATGAATGTTTAATTTGCGATAATTGTTCCGCCCTTTTCCACCCAGTCGTCAATTGTGGCTTTGAAGCCTGTTTCGGTGGGTGTTACCAACACCTGCGAATTGAGGGCAAGCGGCGTTTTCTTGTCGGCATTGAATGCTGCCAGTTGATTGCTCAAATCGCAGGGTATCGTTACGCTCGACGGATTGCCGCTTTCAAACGAAAGTGTTACGGTCAGCGTTTGGGCGTTTCCTGTAATACCCAACAGCCGTATTGTGGCGTAATATTTTCCGTCGGGTTGTTTGGTAAACACAGGCGAGAGCGTTACGGCATTGCCTGTGGGGTTGCCGTTGTCGATATTGATTGCGCCTGCCACGCCCGAAAGGGTGGCCGCAATGCCTGTAACGCGGTCGGCAGCGTCGCCCGTCGGTTCAAGCACAAGGGTCAGTTGGCGCACTTGTTGCTGCATCGGGACGGTAAAGGCGTGGTCTTTGTCTTTTTCAATGACAACGTCCTGCGCGCCGGTAAAAAACCAGCCCAATTCGCTGCTGTAATCAGCCGTAGCGGTTGTTCCGGCAACCGAAATGTTGTTTGCGGTATTCCATATATTAATATGGTATGCGCCTGCTTCAAAGTAGTTGTTTACTTCGTTGGTTGTTCCCGACAGGGTGGTCGTGTAACCGCCTACCTTAATATTATAAGAGGCGGGAATTTCAACGCCCTCGCCGCGGTTTGTCCAGTCGGTGGTCAGGGATATGATTCTGCCGTGATTGGGGTGGTCGGTGTTGTAGAGCGGTTCCTTCACGCAACTTGTCTGAACCACGATTTGCAACAAGATTATTAAGATTGCCGGGATAATCCTGTTGTTTGAACTTTTATTTTTTCTGCAATGTATCATATTGTTTGCTTTTTTAATCATTTAATGTCTGAACCATGATTTTCTTGATTAAAGGATTATCAGGATTCATTATTATTATCGTTATTTCCATTATTATGTTAATCTTTTAATCCTATAAATCAAGGTTCAAGACAAGTGACACGCCCGCTTGCGTGGGTCCGAAAAAGTCCTTTTTCAATCCGCCTTCTTTCAGTACCATCACTTCGCGACTGCGGTAGTAGGTGTCGTATTTCAGTTGGGTATAGCCCAATCCGAGAGAGAAATCCAAATCAAACACACGGCTCAATTTCAATTTGTAGCCGCCTGTCAGTCCGCCGCCGATGGCATCGCCCTGATAGCCGGTGTCCTTGAATTTAAAGTTAAATTCGGCAGCATGACCTTCGACGCCGATAAACCATCCCGTAGGGGCGTTGCGCGCAACGCCCTTACCTCCGAAATAATATCGTATTTCGGGTGAAACGAACCATGTACGATGGTGATTGTCTTCGTCGCTCCAAATCCAGTGGCTGTATGCGCCGTTTACAAGGATGCCGACACTACCCGACGGCTGCCATTCGACGCCGAGGTTGGGCGTTGCCACTGCCCAGTAAAGAAGGTTGGTGCGCAATGAGACCTTTTCGGAATTTGTTCCTGCCTGCTGTGCAAATCCCTGAAACAAAACCGACAGCAGGATTGCCATGAGTAAGATTCGTTTTTTATACATATTACATTATTATTATCTGTTTACCTGTTATCTTCCTCTTCTTCCGCACCGGATGCTTGCTGTGCGTTTTTCAGATTGTCTGTTATGAGTTTTTCCATTGCCTCCTTTTCTATCCGTGTGCGTTCCAGTTTTTTTTCCAGACATGCATTTTCTACAAGAT
>BNXY01000180.1 GCA_025999935.1 Bacteroidia bacterium
AGGAAAAAGCATCTGATGGTCAGTAAAAAAATGGATGGCGAAAAATCCGGGACGCGGCGGCGACCGGTTTCGGAGCATACCCACCCACTTTTCGAGGTGTAAACAAGCGATAATAAAACAGATACAAATTCGATTGTTTAGTCCGGAGAGGTTTTCCAAATTCGGATCATATCCACCCATTTTTATCCGCTTTGTGGTTTTTCTTTTATCTTTCGTGTTTTAACAAACAATTAAAACACAAAGAGTAGCATGTCAGGAAAAGTAACAAAGATGAGTAAAATCAAGCAATTATTACAATTACATCAATCGGGCGTATCCAATCGCCGGATAGCAAAGACCCTGGGTCTTTACAAGGAAACCGTCAACGAATACGTCCGTAAGTTAAAAACAAGTGCGATGCAGGCGGAAGAATTACTTGCGTTGGAAGAACCGGTACTGGAAGGAAAATTCATGTCCGGTACACCGGCTTATTTGGATAAACGCTTCAACGAGTTCAAGGATTTACTGCCTTATTTTGAGCAGGAACTGAAACGTAAACACGTAACCCGTCATCTTCTTTGGAAGGAATATTTGGAGAAACATCCCTCCGGTTACCGTTATACGCAGTTCTGTTATCACTTGAGCCAGCAGTCGGCAGCCCGCAAACCATCGGCTATCCTCAGCCATGAAGCAGGCGAAAGACTCTTCGTTGATTTTGCAGGCGACACGCTTCAATACGTTGACCGGGAAACGGGAGAAATCATTCCGGTTCAAGTCTTTGTGGCTTGTCTTCCGTATTCGGATTATGCTTTTATACAGGGTGTTGAAAGTAAAACGACAGATGATTTCCTTTACGCCCTGTCCCTGTGTTTGAAAACACTGGGCGGATGTCCCAAAATCGTAGTGCCGGACAATCTGAAAGCCGCCGTTGTCAAGGCGGATAAATACGAGCCTGAAATCAACCGGGTAATGGAGGATTTTGCCAATCATTACGGTTTCGTGGTTGTTCCGGCAAGAGCGAAAAAGCCCAAAGACAAGGCACTGGTGGAGAATCAGGTAAAACTGATTTATTCCAGAGTCTATGCCAAACTGCGCAACCATACGTTCTTTTCCCTGGAAGAATTGAACCGGGCGTTGGAAGAAAAGGTATTGGAACACAATCAGACCCGGATGCAACAAAAGGATTACAGCCGTCAGGAAAAATTCCTTGCCGATGAAAAACAACTGTTGCGACCGCTGCCGGAAACCGATTTTCAAGTCAGGTATTACTCCGAACTCCGTGTGGCACAAAACAATTGCATCTACCTGGGACGGGATAAACACTATTACTCCGTTCCATACGCTTATATCGGAGAAAAAGTTCAGGTAATCCATACCCGCACCCTGGTCAAGATTTTCTGCAGGAACACATTGATTGCCACCCATGAACGCAAGACGGGTTTCGGTTATACGGTCTCGTCAGAACACTTGTGTTCCGCCCATCAGCATTACAACCAGCGTAATCCGGCGTATTACATCGAAACGGCAAAGAGACAGTCAACCGCCCTGTCCCGTTTGATGGAATACAAATTTTTCAACACATCCCAACCGCCGGAAGTTCATTACAAGACCTGTGACGGCTTGTTGAGCCTCTGCCGCAAGACAGACCCGACCGTTTTTGAACGGGCTTGTGAAATAGCCCTTGAACAGGAAATTTTCAGTTACAAATTTATTAAATCCCTGATTGAAAACAAGTCGCTATTACTTGAAGACGAGATTTATAAAATGCTTCCTGAAACGAAAAACGTTCGAGGAAAGCAGTATTACAAATAGTTATTTACAAACATTAAAACAAAAAATCATGGAAGAAATCAAATCCAGATTACTCAGCCTCAGGCTGCCGGGTATGGCCCATTGCTGGCAAACCCTTGAAGAAACAAGACGGCTCGGCGAATTGTCGCTCGCCGACGGTATCGAACTGTTGTTGCAGTCGGAAACCGACAGCCGGCAGGAAAACAGGTACAACCGTTTGATGAAGAATGCCGGATTCCGTTATCAGGCATCCATCGAAGAATTAAACACAGACCCTTCGCGCGGCATCGACAAAACGCTTGTGGCCAGACTGTCGGCAGGTGCTTACATTAAAAACGGAGAGGCCATACTGATTACCGGAGCTGCGGGCTGCGGTAAGTCTTTCATCGC
>BNXY01000181.1 GCA_025999935.1 Bacteroidia bacterium
CCCATAGAGATGACATCATCATCGGGATGCGGACTGAATATTACCACCCGTTTGGGATAAGGAGTTGCGCGTTCGGGGCGATTCGTATCGTCGGCATTCGGTTTTCCGCCCGGCCAGCCGGTAATGGTGTGTTGCAGGTCGTTAAAGATGTCGATATTCACATTGTAAGCCGAACCGTAGAGGCTCAACAATTCTTCCAAGCCATTCTCCCGATAGTCTTTGTTGGTCAGCTTCAAGATCGGTTTATCCAATTTTTGGCACAGCCATACAATCGCACGGCGGATGAGTTTATTGTTCCACTCGGCATTGGTTACCAACCAAGGCTTGCTGATGCGGGTAAGGTTCGACGCAGCGCTCAGGTCGATAAATACCTGCGCATTCTCGTGGTCTTGAAGGAAAGAGGCCGGCACAACTTCAGAAGGCGTACCTTCTACTACATTGTAGATGCTATTCATCTTATCTTCGCCAAAAGCAATCAACACAATTTTTTTCGCTTTCAGAATCGTAGAGATACCCATGGTAATAGCGCTGCTCGGCACTTTTTCGATAGATTCAAAAATACTAATCGCCTCTTTCTTGGATTGAATATCCAATAAGACCAAACGGGTTTGCGAACCGCGATTGGAACCGGGGATATTCAATCCGATGTTGCCGCTTCGTCCCAATCCCAACAAAATGAAGTCGATACCTCCCACTTGTTGGATAAGCGCTTCATAGGATTTACAGTAGTTCAAGACTTTCTCTTTGGATACAAAGCCATCGGGCACATATACATTATTCCAATCAATATCAACCAAGTCTAAGAGTTGTTCTTTCAACTGTTGAAAATTGCTGCTGGGTTGCGCTATCAAAGGATAAAACTCATAAATAGCGAAGACAATCACATTCTGAAAACTTAGATTTTCTTCTTTGTGCATTCGCACAAGTTCTTGATAGATAGTCTGGGGCGAATGGCCTCCGGGAAGCGCTATGACAAGATTTTCCTTTTTGGTTTGTTTGTCTTTAATTGCCGCAGCAATCTCTCTTGCCACTTTCAAAGAAACCTCGTAAGTGGATTCATAGATGTACGTAGGTAATTTTTCGTAACGAGTAAGCGTCGATAGCTCAAACTCGTTTTCAGGATGATAGTAACGCTTCGGGACTTGGTTCAGTACAATTTGTGAACTTAAATCAAATTTCATGTGTGTAAATTTTAATTGATATATGGAATAATTAGTCTATAACCTGCGGTGCAACCTGCGATGCGAAAGTTAAGTTGGAAAGGTACTGTTTGGTATTATAGGGAATTTTTTGATCCAAGCTATTGATGTAATTGAATAATTCTTTTTTGATTTCATATTGCAACATGTCATTTGATTTGGTTATCAATATGGCGTATTTTATTCTTGTTTCCAACCATTTCTTTTGTATTTTATTCATTGTAATATTATCCTTTATGACAATCGAATTATTGGGCGATAGCCGGATTTGTGTTATAAAGTTTCCATCGTATTCGTGGTAAAAACAATTGTTGTCAATATGAAAAAGGGAAATATAAACGGAATAGTTGGTTCCGAAATCATTGACTCCCGTTCTCGTTATTTTTTCAATTAATGTCAACAAGTCAATCAGCTCTTTCCGGAATAAACTATAATCCTCATCGGAAATCAAATTTCTCTGATAATAATATTGTATGGATTTAACTATATTAACGAAAACTCCGTCATCTACAATGCAAGTTATATTTTTTAAATGAGAGAAATGATATACAGCCTCCTGATGTAATTGCTCTAATTCGGGACTAATAATAACATCGGAAAATTTGATGTCAAAAAAGCTATCTCCTTGGGAGTGTAAATACTGGTAATATTCAAATTTGAAAAGATGCTTAAAAGGAAAATATACAAGCGGGAGCGTATTGATCTGGACTATGGTTTTCGAGTCTTTCGCATTATTCAGATCCTTCATGATTTTAATGTCATATTTCAGCAGATTCACAAAGAGATCGGAAAAATCGGTTGTATCCGGCATATCAAATAAGATACATGACCAGTCTTTCTGTCCGATTATTTTATCTAAAGAAAAATCAAGGTCATTCGCAATAACGGCTATTTCTTCGAATGTAAAATAAATCTGACCCTTGAGCCTGCGATAAGCTGTTTCTTTTCCTATATG
>BNXY01000182.1 GCA_025999935.1 Bacteroidia bacterium
AGGCAAAATTCATGAAATTGAGGCGATGGGATTTATGGCTTCTTATATGGCTGCAAGCGGCTGGGAAAAATAAACTGATAAAATATAGATCATGATACACAATACACTGAAATATACGGTTTTACTTTCTATTACATTGCTCGTCTCAATGACTTCATGCAAAGAAAAACAATTATCGTACGACGAAATTATTGCAGATTTCATATATGAATATTCCGACTTTACGCCGGAACAGGTCAAAAATGCAGTTGATGTAGCATCATATTCAAAAACCGGACAAAGCAAAGGATACACGCTGCTCCTCGACGACAGCGCTACCCTTGTCGTACCCAAAAATGCAGAAAGTCTCCGCTTGAACGACCTCACTCTGAATGTTTGGCGAAAAGAAAATACGTTGACATTTTTCGCCGCTGTCGTTGACGAACGTACCCATTCCGCTACGGTATTCGAGACCTGGTTCGGCGGTGAAGGAGGCATGTTCGGCGACGCTATTCCGCCCCGCGAAGTACAACGTTATATAACAACCGGTTATATTTCGGGTAATGAAACACCAGAACATCGACATCAACCTACAAGAAGACTGGAAGGAAAAGTTATTCAGTGGTCAGACGAACTGGTTATTTTCGGTTCACCGACTTATTCTGCAATTGTTCCGAAAGGTTCGTTGCAAACATTTCCCTATCCATCCGATTATTATGAACTTGACGGTCGCCATTGGCTGTATTCACGGGTAGAAGTTGAGTTTAGCGGCGGATTTATACTGGATGTTATCGACCTTTATACGATGAAAAAAATTGGCGTGAAGTTTGGAGTCAACCGGAATGATACATTCGATTTTCAACTCTATTCCGATACAGGAAAAATTCGTGGACAATTGGCTGTATATCGTCCGTTTGGCGCACAAAATCAAAGAAGTATGAACATTATCCCGGATAGTATTTTGCGTCAAATGCCTCCAATGCCCAAGGGAATGCGTTATCTTTACCGTCCTCTTCAATTGACCAAACCCATGACGCTTGAAGAAGTTGTTGAAGTCGCCACCCAAACAAAGGCTTGGAAAGGCGCTTTCGAAGGTCCCGGCAAAGAGAAAAAAATGATGGAACACTCCAACATTCTCGACAACCGCAAGTTTACGATACAATTTGACAACGGCGCCAGTTGGGATTACGAAATCGGCGAAAATTTCAATATGCGCTTTCGCGAAGGTGCAGGCGATTGGAAATCGGAACGTTATGATGCATTTGAAGCGGATGATGGACTTGTATTTTTTACGCACGTTACCGACAATGATTGCCCGATTGACGCACTTCAACATGTAATAGACCTGAAAAACGGACTTGCTTCCTGCATCCGCTCAACGTTCGACAACAAAGAAAATCCGCTTTATCCGCACCAACAATGGCTGTTCGGTATTATTAAAGCCGATGGAATCACTGCGTCAAAGGCGCGCCACCACTTTACCGACGAACTTTTGGGACATTCTTATACATGGGAATACAGCGATGATGTTTCTTCGCAACATGTCTATACAACCACCGAATCTTTCTCCTATGCAATTATATCGAGCAACACCGGAGCAACTGTGATGGGCAGTTTCCCTTGCAAATACGTTAAAATTCGCGACGGTATATATTTGATGTCATGGGTGGAGATGCGCTCGCAGGGCATACAAGGCATTTTACTTTTCAATACAAAAACGATGCACGATTGCGGCACCTGCCACGGAATGACTCACGACCATATATTTGAGTTCAATACTTTTGGAGCAGAATCGAGAAGCGGCGGAAGATTTTATTAAACTATCAGCATAATTTATTATTTTATTACAAATGCAAGAGCGAACATCAATATGACAGATAAGATTATGAACGACATCGTATTATCCAAATACACCGAAGAATTTGTCCGCGTGGCATTGGAGTTTTGTGTGTTGGCGGAAAAAGCCAAACAGAACGAGAAAAGTCAATTTATTGCCAATATGGTCAAAGTGTTGCCTTTGTTGTACCTGAAAATATCGATTATCCCGTCCATCGAAGAAAATTTCGATTCGAACTTGGAAACACGGGTAACCGAAACTATGTATAACGAGGTGCAGGAAAATATTAGCGACTTGCTGGGCGGGGATAATTTGTATTTAGAGACCTTTCAC
>BNXY01000183.1 GCA_025999935.1 Bacteroidia bacterium
AAACGTAAAATTTTTTCATAGTTAAGGTTTTGGTTAAATGGGTTATGAGTGGCTGTGAAGTCACTCATAATATTTTTAAAGCGTTTTTGTTTGTTATTCATAATTTTTCTTCGTACATTTGAGCTGCAAAATTAATCATATTTTATGGATAAGTTATCAGAATTCATTCCTTTAATTCTTATTATCGTTTGGGTTGTATCTTCTATCAAGGGTTCGAAGAAGAAAAAAACGGTTACTTACGAGACGACTTTGCCCGGAAAAACGCCGGGGAAAATCAAGCCGGTCGTAACGAATACGCGCGAAACACAAAGGGACTTGCATCCGGAGGCTGTTTATGTAAATCAACCTAAGAAACAGCCGGTTACTAAATACGAATCGTTGAAACAAAAAGAGAAAATCCTCCCTAAAGAGGAGATTATTCTTCCTGAAGTGGAAGCGGATTACGGCGAATCTTTTTTTAATATTTCCGATGCGGACGAGTTAAAAAGAGCTATTGTTTATGCGGAAATTTTCAATAGGAAGGAATAGTGAAAAAAAATATTTTATTCTATGGTTTGGCTGTAGTTGTCATACTGTGTAGCTTAGCTGCTTGTGCAACACCTTGTGGTTGTTAAAATAAATTTAAAAAAATTGAAAAAAAATATCTTCTTTTTTTGAATAAATGTATTATTTTTCGTACCTTTGCGGCGCAAAAAGGATAGAATCCATCCCTATTAAGGAATAATTTATTATTTAATCTATAAAAAACTAATTTAAAATGATCAAAGTAGGTATTAATGGTTTTGGCCGTATCGGTCGTAATGTGTTCCGTGCAGCAGTTTATAACTTCTCGAATGACATCGAGATTGTTGGTATCAATGACCTTTTAGCAGCTGATTACTTGGCTTATATGCTTCAATACGATTCAGTTCACGGTCGTTTCAAAGGAGAAGTGTCTGTAAAAGACAACAACTTGGTAGTAAACGGAAAGACGATTCGTCTAACTGCAGAAAGAGATCCTGAACAATTGAAATGGAACGAAGTGGGTGCAGAAGTAGTGGTTGAATCAACCGGTTTCTTTTTAGACGATGCTACTGCTCGCAAACACATCACTGCGGGTGCAAAGAAAGTGATTCTTTCCGCTCCTTCTAAAGATGACACCCCCATGTTTGTATATGGTGTAAACAGCGACAAATATGCCGGACAAGACATCATCTCCAACGCATCTTGCACCACCAACTGTTTGGCTCCTATCGCCAAAGTATTGAACGACAAATTTGGTATTGTAAAAGGTTTGATGACTACCGTTCACGCGGCAACTGCTACTCAAAAAACAGTAGATGGCCCTTCAGCTAAAGACTGGAGAGGTGGTCGCGGTATCTTGGAAAACATCATTCCGTCTTCTACCGGAGCTGCAAAAGCGGTAGGTAAAGTGCTTCCCGAATTGAACGGCAAATTGACCGGTATGTCTATGCGTATTCCTTCTTCTGATGTTTCGGTTGTTGACTTGACCGTAGTTTTGGAAAAACCGGCTACGCAAGCAGAAATTAACGCAGCCATGAAAGCTGCTTCCGAAGGCGAATTGAAAGGCGTACTTGGTTACACTGAAGATGCTGTCGTTTCTACCGACTTCCGTGGTTGTTCAAAAACATCCATTTACGATGCAAAAGCCGGTATCTCTTTGGATGCTAACTTCGCAAAAATCGTTTCTTGGTACGACAACGAATGGGGTTATTCAAACAAAGTATTGGAAATGATTCGCGTTATTGCAAAATAATTTCATAAGAATATTAAATGAAAAAGGTTGCCAATTTTGGCAACCTTTTTTTGTCACATATCCTTTAGCATTTTAATCACTTCATCTACAAAATAATAGGTATCCGTATCCAAAGGACCCTTTTCCGGATGTACCGCATCTTTACTTTTTCCCAAGCGGACGATAACTATATTTTCATCGGGAACGACAATAATCCGTTGTCCCAAATGTCCCATCATACCGTAGAAAGACGGATGGTGCGCTTCGTCCATCCAGATGGAATAGCCGTATTTTTTCGGTTCATTCTTTTCAAATGCTTCGTAATTGGGTGTAATCATCAAATCGACAAAGGCCGAATCGAGTATCTGTATG
>BNXY01000184.1 GCA_025999935.1 Bacteroidia bacterium
CTGCCGCGCCCGAAAGGGTTGCTTCGACGCCGGAAATCCGGTCGCGGGCGTCGCCCGTAACGTCGAATATGAGCGTCAGTTGGCGCACTTGCTGGCGCATGGCGACGGTAACATGGTGGATTTTGTCTTTTTCGATGTCCGCGTTTTCCGTTCCGGTGAACAGCCATCCGATTTCGCCTGCCGCGTAGTCGGCGGTGGCGGTGGCGCCGCTTACCGTAATATTTTCCGCTGCATTATATATATGTATGCGGTGGCTGCCTGCCGGAAAGAGTTCGTCCAGCGAATTGACCGTACCCGTCAGGGATGCCGTATGGCTGTGTTCCGACGCGGCGTGCTTTGTCCTGACCGTATGTTCGCCGGGTATCCCGATGCCCTCGCCCCGGTCGTCCCAGCGGGTGGAAATCGTTATTTTCCCGTGTTCGGGGTGGTCGGTGTCGTAGAGTGTTTCCTTGACGCAACTTGTCTGAATCAGGATGGACAGGATTAAAAGATTTCCAAGATTTTTAAAAATCTTATTCCTTGATTTGTTATTCCTTTTATTATGTATCATATTATTTGCTGTTTTAATCATTTAATGTCTGAACCTTGATTTTCTTGATTAAAGGATTACCAAGATTCGTTATTGTTATCGTTATTTCCATTATCATGTTAATCCTTTAATCTTATAAATCAAGGTTCAAGACAAGTGAAACTCCTGCTTGTGTGGGCGCAAACACGTTTTTCTTTAATCCGCCTTCTTTCAGCACCATCACATCACGACTGCGGTAGTAGGTATCGTATTTCAGTTGGGTATAGCCCAATCCGAGGCTGAAATCAAGGTCGAAGACTTTACTTAGGCGAAGTTTGTAGCCGCCGGTAATACCGCCGCCGAGCGCATCGCCCTGGTAGCCGGTGTCCTTGAATTTGAAGTTAAATTCGGCGGCATGACCTTCAATGCCGAGAAACCATCCCGTAGGGGCGTTGCGCGCAACGCCCCTACCACCGAAATAATATCGTATTTCGGGCGACACCATCCATGTGCGGTGGTGTCTGCCCTCGCCGCTCCATATCCAGTGGCTCCATGCGCCGTTTACCAGGACGCCGAAACTGTTTGACGGCTTCCATTCCATGCCGAGGTTGGGCGTTGCCGCAGCCCAGTAGAGGAGGTTGGTGCGGATTTGTAGAGACGCAATGCATTGTGTCTCTACGGCAGGCGTTGCAGGTTGCGGTTCGGGCGAATCTGCCTGCTGCGCCGGTACTGCCGGTGCAATTGTGAACAATAGCAGGCAGGCGAGAATGATTTTTTGCTTATACATTATATCTTATTGTTTTGAAGTTTGACATCTGTTTTTTCTTTTTTTTCGAGTTTGTCCTTTACAAGGGTTTCGAGCGGTGCAAAAGTAAAAGGTGTAAACAAAAAAGATGTTGCATTTCATGAAATGCAACATCTTTTTTCCGGTACGGGCAAAATTTTAATGCCTTGTTATTTGTGTAATCCGTTCTTTTTAAAGTCAGTAGGCGATATGCCGGTCGTTTTCTTGAATACGCGGTAAAAAGTTGTCCGGTCGTTAAATCCTGTGTCAAATGCAAGCGTGTCGATGGAAATATTGGGGTTATTTTTGTCGGAAAGGAGGCGTACCGCTTCCTTTATCCGGTATTCGTTGAGCCATGTCTTGAACGTTTTTCCCGTGCACCGGCTGACCGCTTTTGAAACGTAGGTCGGATTTTGGTTTGTTTTTGCGGCAAGCATATACAATGAGAGATTACTTTCCCTGTATAAGCCTCCGTCGATCAGATGTTCGATTTCGGCGAAAAGCAGTTTGTCCGTTTCATCGGGTTCGGCGGCTTTCGGCAGTTCTTCTTCTTCGGGAAGTTCGTCCGTATCCGCTATCATCGAAGACGGCTCGACATTTGCCCACTGCTGCGCCTTGCGGATGAGTTCGCGGTTTTTCCACGCGAGTTTCCGGTTGTAATAGATGTAGATTCCAAGCGCAACGGCTAATAACAGGCAAGCATCAACTCTACAATTTTTTGTTTACCGTTCAGCAAATATTGATTCAGCGCTACATCGACCAGCATCAGTTGCTGACGGGACTCCGGAA
>BNXY01000185.1 GCA_025999935.1 Bacteroidia bacterium
GTAATAGTTCATGTGTGTTTTTGTTTTTGTGCAAAGTTAGTATTTTCTTTGCGAATGTGGATAACGATAAGAATCAGACAGTCAGGATACGCCGGTGCAGCGAACCGAGGGAAAGGGTTAGGCTTATTTATCAGGCCTTAAGCTACCGACAGGCGCCATTTGTCCGGAAAAAATCCGTAGTGCCAAAATCGGAAAAGCTAAAAAATAATACGACTAAATCTGATAGGGTTATGAGCGGGTAATTGCAATGTGGGTTAAAAAATCAGAAAATTGTCATCTTTATTTCCTTTCAATAAATTCCACAATCCACTTCCCAACTTCCGAAGTCTTATACGCTTTTCCTGCCTCCGCAATATCTTCCGTAACCACTTTGGCCGCTAAGGAAGCATCGACGGCTTCGCGAATCAACTTTCCTTCTTCCGGCAAGCCGAAAGCGTATTCAAACATCAATGCGGCGGAAAGAATCGTCGCCAACGGATTGGCAATATCTTTTCCTGCCGCTTGCGGATATGAACCGTGAATGGGTTCAAACACAGAGGTATGTATCCCGATAGAGGCGGATGGCAACATGCCCAACGAACCGGTAATAACTGAAGCCTCGTCGGTAAGGATATCGCCGAACATATTTTCCGTGACCAAAACGTCGAAACTTTTAGGCCACTGAATAATCCGCATAGCGGCATTATCGACAAACATGTATTCGGTTTCCACTTCGGGATATTCTTTTTCCAATTGTTGAGCTACTTGCCGCCAGAGACGGGAAGTGCAAAGTACGTTTGCCTTGTCCACAACGGTCAGTTTTTTTCTGCGTTTAAGCGCATAATCGTAAGCCAAACGGATGATGCGTTCGATTTCTTCTACGGTGTAAACGCAAGTATCGTAAGCGGTTAAACCATCTTCGCTCCTACCCTGCGGACGTCCGAAATAGATGCCGCCGGTCAGTTCGCGGATACACATAAAATCGGCGCCTTCGACCAAATCGGCGCGAAGCGGGGATTTGTGTATCAAGGATGGGAAAGTCGTTACGGGACGGATATTGGCGTATAATCCCAATTTTTTGCGCATGGCTAATAAGCCTTGTTCCGGACGAATTTTTGCCGAAGGGTTGTTGTCGTATTTCGGCGAACCAATAGCGCCAAACAACACAGCATCCGACTCCATACAAATTTCATGAGTATCAGCGGGATAAGGGTCGCCGACAGCATCAATGGCTACCGCGCCCACCAAGGCTTCTTTGTAATTCAACTCGTGACCGAATTTTCGGCAAACCGCTTGGGTTACGGCCAAGGCTTGCGCTACGATTTCCGGCCCGATACCATCGCCGGGTAAAACTGCTATATTCATTTTTATCTTTTAAATTTTATATATTGAGGTATTTTGGGTATATACTCCTCATTATCCCATAAAGAACTGGTAATCATCAAATCGGCGCTGTAACGGTTACAAGCGATAGGCACATTATGCACCCGGCATTGACGGAGCAACATCTGAATGTCGGCTTCATGCGGTTGCGGATTCAAATCATCAATCAGGAAAATAGCCAAATTGACTTCATGGCGCACCACCATAGCGGCGATTTCGGCATCCCCACCCAACGGACCGGAGTGCATACAAATGATTTCTGTCTCAATGCCTTTTTCTTTCAGCGCTTCTTTTATCAAACCTCCGGTAGTACCGGTACAAACTAAACGGTGTGCAGACAGGGTATCGGCGTTAAATACAGCCCACTCTACCATGTCGGCTTTTCGCTGGTCGTGCGCCACAAGGGCGATTGTTAGTTTTTTGTTCATCTGTATATAAATGAGAATTTGTATATTTAATTCATAAGAATACAAAGGTAAGGTATTTTTTTGATAATTTTATGCCTTGACGAATTTTATTTGCAAGTTAACCCACATTGCAGGCCCCGCCCATCTAAATGTTAAATTTTAGTTAAAATTTGAGGCTGAATACTTCTTCGAGCGAAAAAAAGGCGGTTGTGCTTATCTATCAGGCCTTAGGCTACCAACAGGCACCATTTGTCCGG
Organism: Bacteroidia bacterium; assembly: GCA_025999935.1. Lineage (GTDB taxonomy): Bacteria > Bacteroidota > Bacteroidia > Bacteroidales > Azobacteroidaceae > Azobacteroides. The sequence goes on from BNXY01000185.1 coordinate 2,027, forward strand.
AAAAAATCCGTAGTGCCAAAATCGGAAAAGCTAAAAAATAATACGACTGAATC
>BNXY01000186.1 GCA_025999935.1 Bacteroidia bacterium
TATCAGCAGTATGACAGGATAAGCGATAAAAACGCTGTAAACGGCGCCGAACAGCTTGTTTTCGCTGCATAATTTGCAAATCAACAGGAGTAACACCGTACAATAGACAATCATCTGAAGAAGATTTTCCCGCATAAGGGTTTGATACTCCGCCGTTTCAAGCGGTACGCCGTCATAGACCGACAATGCCATCAGCCAGCCTGTTTTATTTGCCGGATACGCTATTTCATCACAAATCTTTTTTGTCACAGTGTTGATATGGCGGTATTTGCTGTCGAGGGGGGAATGGTTGATGATGTCGTTGCTCAGTTTAATCAACGCATCATCATTGTTCTCTTGTCCCAATTCGAGCAACGAGCGGGTTTCGTCCAACGGATGAACAATAAAATGGCTCGTCCTGTCCATGATGTAAGGCAGTCCGAAACGGTTAAGCCCCGATTCGAGCAGCCGTTTGGAAACCTTCTGCGCATCGTACAGGAAAACAATACTTGCATGGCTCTTGTCTGCCGTTTGAAAAGGGATGCAGCAATACAACTGCCGTCTGCCTGCGGCAACAAAGATGGGACCGCCCCACAGGGTATCGTCCTTGGCGACAGCTTCCTGCAACCATTTTGGACGGACACGAATGTTTTCCATCCTTTTGAATCCGCTGTTGTCATTGGCAATGAACAGAACACTCCCGTTGCCGGACGGTACGACATAAATACCTGAAAGGAAAAAATGTCCTTCTTTTGCTTGCAATGATTTTACCAAATCCTGCGAAGAAAGATTTTGTGAGAAATGTGTTTCAATGATTTCAAAAAGCGTATCGGTTTCTGCCAGCAGTTCATCGAAGGAAGCAGCCGCCTCCTGTAATTTGTTGCGGGCTGCCGCCTCGAAATTGACATTATCCCAAGACCGTATTTGACGGTACTCCGAAAATATCAGGTACAAGAGAGCGGTTGCCGCCAATCCAAAACACACGTATTTTGCCAGCCTTCGCCTCATGTGAGCATCCATTAAAAAGGAACACTAACACCTGCTATCCAGAAAAGCGCGTCGGCATCCGGATTGTAAGTAAAACCCGCAAACGATTCGACAGTTGCCGAACTGCCAACCGACAATGGCTTCCTCACTCCGGCAGACAGGCGTGTAACGGCAAAACCGTTGGTCGTGAGCATCGTATTTTCCCAAGGGGTGAAACCGAGGGCAAATTCGAGCTTCCACGATTTCCATTCAGGCGTATAACTTGCCTCGGTATAGGGCGAAAACCGATGGTTTTCGCCCGCAACGAGCATGTTACAACTCACAGCAACCGGAATCTTGCGAAACTGGTATTCCAAATTGGCTTCCAACGAATGGCTTTTGCCGTAAGGCGCATCCTGTCTGTTAAACCAATAATCCGTAAGCCCTATCCCCAAATCCTGCCACAAGTATTTGACTGTCAAATCAATTTCCTTGTATTCGGCTTGAAAATCGGTTGACCCCCAAACGCTGAATTGCCAGTTATGGACACCGACAATGGCTTCGGGCTGAAGGCTTGCACCCGCCACGTAGCCCCCTCGCCAAACGTTCTGATTGACGAGGGTTAGCGTGGCATCAAGACTGACCGGGGCTTTTTCTTGCGCTTGGAGGGGCAAGAGAAAGCATAAAGCGAGTAATATCAGGGATGACTTTTGCATAAGCTGTTCAAAAAAAAGAGTTGTTCAAATTGCATGAGCATTTGCAACGTTTCCGCCAGTATATGGCTGACCGGCAACCATATTTGCGATTGTAAGAGCTAATTGTTGAGGTTGATTTATGTTCAATGCATCTTGTCTTGCATCCATAACAAATTGATGAATAGCAACATGACTATGAACAGATATATTCCTACAATAAGTTCTCTGAAAATTCGATACAACTCCATTTGTGTTTTGAAAATTTGCAGTAATACTTACAAAATACGTCATAATATAATTTATTTATTTTTTACCCCCATTGTTCCGGCGGGATAAATCTCCGTTGCTACTCTTTTTTGCGGGATTTTCGCGTTGCTCCCGATTATTTCCATATAAAATCTGCTACTCTGGTGGTTTCATATTGCTTCTTT
>BNXY01000187.1 GCA_025999935.1 Bacteroidia bacterium
GCCTCTTTCGAACAATGGGGAGCAGGTGCTGCGGATGATTACCTGAACAGCACAAAAAAACCTGCCGGATGGAACGATCCGTTAGGCAGAAACGAAATCAGTTCGGCTGCGGTAAGCACGATAACCCCCAAATGGGACGACAGTGCGACCAACGAAGAAAAACTCGAAAGAATCATTACCCAAAAATGGATTGGCGGATATCCCGAAGGCATGAACGCTTGGGCTGAATGGCGCCGTACCGGCTATCCTAAATTGTTTCCAATACTCAAAAACGACAGCCAAGGTATCATTCCGACCGAATTGGGTGTTCGCCGCTTGAGCTATACCGTAGGAGAAAAAGCCAATAATCCGCAAGGATACGCGAAAGCCGTCGAATTGCTTGGCGGCCCGGATAATGGTGCAAGCCGTTTGTTCTGGGATAAAAATCAACCCAATTTTTAAACGGAAGATATGATAAACGCAAAGCAACAATACCGCGATGCCGGGATAGATAGTCTGCGGGCGTTGACTATGTTCATCATGATATTTGTGAACGATTTCTGGAAAGTCCATGACGTACCTCACTGGTTGGAACACGCCACGCGAGGCGAGGATTTCATGGGCCTTTCCGATGTCGTTTATCCTTGCTTTTTGTTCGTAGTCGGCATGTCTATCCCCTTCGTCATCGAACAAAGATTCCGCAAAGGGCTATCGGATGTATCCACTGTGGGTCATATTCTGTCCCGGACTTTCGCACTGTTGATTATGGGCGCGTTTATTACCAATTCGGAGGCGCGATTATCTCCCGATGTAAGTTATAAAATCGGCGTTTACTGGTTACTGATGGTTGCCGCGTTTATCTGCATCTGGAATCAATATCCGAAGACCGACAATCCGAACCGCAAAAAAGGATATGCCGTGTTGAAAACAGTGGGCGTTCTGCTGCTACTCTTTCTGGCGATAAGTTTTCGGAATCCGAACGGCGGCGTTTTTGGCGCGAGCTGGGGTATTCTCGGTTCAATCGGGTGGACTTATCTGCTTTGTGCGTTAATCTATCTTTTCACACGCGACCGGCTGAAATACTTAATTCCTGTTTGGATTGTCTTCGTAATAATCTGCATGGCGGGTTCCCGAATGAACGAGGCCATGGGAGGAGAGGCCATCTTGTCGCTCCCTCGTCCGAACTTCTACAATGAATTGCTGGGCGTATTGCATTGCGGAAACGGCGCCTTGCCGGCTTTCACAACAGGTGGAATGATTTTATCTATCCTGAGCGCAAAATATGTTCAAAGCAGCGCAAAGAAAAAAATCATTTTCGTTACCCTAACTGCGGCCAATAAGGAGTATCTTCATTAAACCGGGACTGCATGCCCACCGGTATTTCCCCGACAGTTTCTCCGGGCAAGGCCGTGTACAATTGCGGATAGTTGCTGCCTTCGCCATAAATCAGCGATTGACCGAATGGGTTTTTACCCACTATCCAGAATAATTGTTGTTCGGCGATATTGATTAATTCTTTGTCTTTTAAAAATTTGCCGCACAGAGCAGCCGCTTTTCCCGTTGCCAGATGAACGGCGGCGTTTCCTTTGAAAGAGAACCAGACCGGAAATACCCGGAGGTAATGCTCTTTATCCAACTGAAAACCATTCTCCAACTGTTCCTTGTAATCTTGCGGGTCAACATTTCGGATGCCCACTTGTATCTTGTAGAAATTGACGGAATCTTTCAATTCATTCACATGATATACACCGCTTGGCAACATTCCGTAAGGTTGTACATATTGCATGATATTCTTCAGATATTCCCCATAAAGCGCGATGGCGTCCGCCCAATTTTTGTAATCCGGATGATTGGGCTGTGAGGCGCAAAGCGCTGTTAAAGCCTGCATATACGTATGGTCGCGGGATTGATGGGTGTAGTGGACAATCGACTTTTTATTGAGGTCGCGATAGAAAAACCCCCTTGTTTTGTTTTTGTCCTGCAGCGGTTCGGTGCGTTGGCATTGCAAGGTGTAACGGATATATTCGGCTGCTTTATCAGCGTAGTATTTTTCTTTTGTTATTTGATAAATCATGCTTGCCGCCCAGTATAT
>BNXY01000188.1 GCA_025999935.1 Bacteroidia bacterium
GGTAGGAGCCAAAGTCAATGTCCAACATGGTACCCTGTGCGCCTTCGGCCAAGATTTTTTTCCCTTCTCTCAGGGCTTTATTGATATAATGTTCGCTATCAATCAATTGAAAACGTTTGAGACTTTCGATTCCGGCAAACCAATCTTTTTCCAAATCCGCCAAATCATATTCAAAATTCAGTTGTTTCAGGATTTCTTCGTGACGGGCAATCGCTTGCTTGTATTTTTCTTGGAAATTATACTCTAAATCTCCAACTCTCAAACCATTGCGACTTGTTTTATCGGTATATGCAGGGCCGATTCCTTTTCCGGTAGTGCCGATTTTTCCGCTTCCTTTTTGAGATTCGTAAGCCATATCTAATAAACGGTGTGTCGGAAGAATCAGGTGGGCTTTTCGGGAAATATACAACCTTTTGGTCAAATCGTGACAGGAGGCTTCCAAAGTTTCCACTTCCGCTTTGAACAAAGCCGGGTCTAACACCACGCCATTTCCGATAATATTGATTTTTCCCCCTTGAAAAATACCGGAAGGAATGGAACGCAAGATGTATTTCTGTCCCTCAAATTCTAAGGTGTGGCCGGCATTCGGGCCTCCCTGAAACCGGGCAACTATGTCGTAATCAGGAGTTAATACATCGACAATTTTTCCTTTTCCTTCATCTCCCCACTGTAAACCTAATAATGCGTCAACTTTCATGTGTATATGTTTATTTTTAAAATTATATTTTTTTTGCCTTTTCCTTTTTTGCACAAGCATTGCATAATCCATAAATATACAGACTATAATGGGATGGCGTAAAGCGTTTGATTTTTTTATTTTGTATGACGGTTCTTAATTCGGCATCTTTATATTCCTGTATTTCGTGGCAATTGGTACAAATCAAATGATGATGAAAATCATTGTTGTAAGCCCTTTCGTAAAAAGAAATATTTTGTCCGAATTGGTGTTTCAGCACCAATTTGCAATCGAGCAGGAGTTGCATGGTGTTGTATAAAGTAGCCCGGCTAACTCTGAAATTCCGTTTATTCATCGCCTCATACAAGGAATCCATGTCGAAATGCCGCTGGTCGGTATATATAAGGTCTAATATCGCATATCTTTCCGGCGTTTTTCTGCATTTATTCGCCGTAAGATATTCGGTAAATTTTTGTTTGACAATTTCTAATATCTTGTTATCTTTATCCATTCGATGGAATTATACACATCAGTGAGCAAAATTACAAAATAAACCGGACAATGGCAATAATTTTATATAAAAAAAGGTGAGAAAATTTGTTTTCCCACCTTTTTCATTCATTTTATTGATTTGATCAGAACAAATAACCAACAGTAAATGCTACATTGCTGTGATGTAGCGTTACATCGCTTTCATTACTTAAATTACTCAAGCCCAAGTTGTATTGAAGTTTCGCAAAAAATTTAGTGTATTGATAACCGGCACCGATATTAAGGCCGAAATCAAGCGGATTTAATTCTCCTTCTTTTGAACCAAAATTAATTTTAATATCTTCTAGCAAATTCGAATCAAATTTAAGTTTACCGGAAAGAGCGTAACCCACATAAGGACCGGCAAAAACAAGTATTTTAGAATCAGGCGCTACATCAAATTTATAAGCAGCGTTGATAGGAATCTGTAGATAATTGAAGTTAAAGGCGCCTTTTATCGTAAGATTAAGATATTCGTCTGATTCTTCAACTTTTGCACCTTTTTGAGTAAAGAGCAACTCCGGGATAATTGAAAATTTATCACTGACAGAATAATCTAAAAGAAGACCTGCTTGGACCCCGGCTTTGTACTTTCCGCCTTCAACATCACCTGTTAGAGAGGATGTGTTTAACCCTGCCGTAACACCAAATTTAACTTGTGCATTAGCCGATGCAATACTTAACACAGCGATAAACGCTAATAAAATTACTTTTTTCATCTTTTGTTTTTAATTGAAAATTTAGTTAAAATAAAATATTTAAGGCGCAAAGGTAAATTATTTTTTTTGATAATAAACAATTGTTAACAAAAAATAATTTATTTGTAAATTCGGAAG
>BNXY01000189.1 GCA_025999935.1 Bacteroidia bacterium
AAATCATTTATGATAGTTTTTGAAATCGGCACAAAGATATGTGATTTATTTTAAATAAACAATTTTTGCAATAAAAAATTTTTAATTTGCATTTTATGCCATTTAAAAATTGTGTGTTTTCATTTTAATCCTCATTTCGGCCTGTCCATTTCCATTTTGGAGAGGGGCAGGGTTGAGGATTAAATGGCACTTTTCCGAAATATGAACGTTAGAATCTCAATCCAAATACTGCACATTTTTTATTAAATTGTGCAGTATTTAAAATAAAACTGTATCTTTGCCCCTAAAATTTATTAAAATTTAGGATAAAAATGAAAAAAACATTATTTGTAACGGGAATTGCTTTGTGCATTTTCCACTCGGTTTTTGCCGGAGGCATATTAACGAACACCAATCAGAGTATCCATTTTTTACGTAATCCGGCGCGGGGCGCATCCATTGAAATTGACGCCGTCTATACCAATCCGGCAGGTCTGGCGTTTTTACCCAAAGACGGATTCTTTTTTGCCATCAATAATCAAAGCGCTTTTCAAACGCGCACCATTACTTCCACTTTCACTCCTTTTGCCGGATACGGCGGTAATGCAACGAAAGAATACGAAGGAACGGCTTCCGCCCCTATAATTCCAAGTATTCAAGCCGCTTATAAAACCGGAGACTGGGTGTTTTCGGGTTCTATCGCCGTAACAGGTGGTGGCGGAAAAGCTACTTTTAACAAGGGTTTACCTTCTTTTGAATCTACGGTGGCGATTGTTCCTGCTGTACTCAATCAGTATAATTCTGCATTAGGCAGTTATTCCGTAAACAGTTACATGGAAGGATCTTCTTTCATTTACGGCGCTCAATTAGGCGGAACATATTCCATTTCGGAACACTTTTCTGCGTATGCCGGCTTTCGTTTAAATATTGTAAACAACAGCTATGTCGGATATTTAAGAGATATAAAAATCGGAGTAAGCGGAAATTTAACGCCTGCCGATAATGTCGTTGCCTTGAATCCGGCATTTGGCGCATTTGCCCCTTTGGTCTCCGCAAAAGAGTTGGATTGTGAACAATCCGGTTGGGGTGTTACTCCGATTATCGGCGCTGATTTTAAGTGGAATAAACTCAATATTGGCGCTAAATATGAATTAAATACGCATTTGAATGTAGAGAATAAAACAGCTGTCAATACCACCGGTGTTGCCGATTATGAAGAGGGAATCAATACACCGCACGATATTCCGTCATTGCTCACTATCGGAGCGCAATACAACATCATTGACCCGCTCGCGGTTTCCGTTGGATACCATCATTTTTTCGATTCCAATGCAAAAATGGCCAATGACAAACAAAAATATATCAATGGTGGAATCAACGAATTTCTTGGCGGAATAGAATATCGGATAAATCGTTTATTCTTGGTTAGCTGTGGCGGTCAGATTACTCGAACAGGTGCAACAGATAACTATCAAGCCGACCTTAGTTATTCTTTAAATTCTTATTCGCTTGGATTTGGAGGCGCCGTCAATATATCCGAAAATGTACGCATCAACCTTGCTTATTTTTTCACGAATTATGAAGATTGGACAAAAACTTCCGCTGATTATGGAAAAATAAACGCTTTAACCGGCGGCAAGGTTCCTGCCACATCCGGAACAGATATTTTTGGAAGAACCAACAAAGCTTTCGGCATTGGCGTAGATTTTCGGTTTTGATTCGGAAACCGCCAAGACAATCGTGCGTTCTTTTTTAGCCAATTTAGGGTGGGCTTGGTAAAATGATTGAAATGAAAAAATATGTTCATAAAAAGTCACTTGCACAAGATTATCCTGTGATATTTTTCTTACCTTTGCAATAGTTTTATTTTAGATTTTAAGATGGAAGAATTTGGCAACAAGAAACATAGAATTATTTTTGGCGATGCGTTTAGACGCTTTGACTATGAGGAAAACTGTAAATGATTGATTATGCTACCATAGAAAGAATCCAGTCGGCCGCCCAGATTACAGACGTTGTTTCCGATTTCATAACGCTCCGTAAACGGGGAGTTAATTATGTGG
>BNXY01000190.1 GCA_025999935.1 Bacteroidia bacterium
CTTAACCCACATTGCAATTACCCGCTCATAACCCCCACAGATTCAGTCGTGTAATTTTTGAACTTTTCCGATTTTGGCACTACGGATTTTTTCCGGACAAATGGCGCCTGTCGGTAGCTTAAGGCCTGATAGATAAGCCCAACCCTTTCCCTCGGTTCGCTGCACCGGCGTATCCTGACAATCTGGTTTTTATCATTTTCAACGCAGGTGGTTACTACTTTTTGCGTGTTCATCACCCGCACGATTTCACGCCATTCGCTGTGGATTCCCTGCTGCTTTAGCCTGTGGCGGACGGTGTTCACAAGCCAGTACGCCAGCAACCCAAGATGTAAATGTGCTTCGCTCGCCTCATCCTTCTTGTGGTAAACCGGACGAAGATCGAGATCGGTCTTCAAACAGCGGAAACTGCTCTCTATATTCCTGATACTGTTGTAGATAATCCAAACCAGATCCTCGTGGTTTTCCGTTTTTTTCAAGCTCGTTTTCACAAAATAAACACCCTGCTCTTCCTTCTTTTCAACCACAACGGTGGGCTGCAACTGCCACGTTATTTCAGTGCAAATTTCTTTAGTATCTTTCTTTATTTCAATCGAATAAAGCCTGTTGGCGCTCGGATATTTTGCTTTCAGCCTGCCGATTCGTTCGCAGACTTTCCCATAGTCCTTTACCCCTCCTTTTTTATGAAGACTCGCTTCAATTCCACGCATTCCCTCATCAAAACGCCGGCAGAATTTGTCTTGCATGGCGCTTTCTTTCAATGCCTTAAGCGGACTTTCGATTTTCAGGTAATACTCCGAATCGCCATTTTCAACCTCAATTTCCTGCAAGGTAATTTCTCTGCCGCGGTGGTCTTTTACAATAACTGGATTAACGTTTGAAACTTTATATTTCGTTATATTTGAACGGCTTACGCATACATAATCATAGCCTTTGGATTTCAACAGCTCAAGATTTTCTTTCGTCGCAATGCCCGCATCCATCACCACAACCGCCTTTTTTTCGCTCGAAGAAGTATTCAGCCTCAAATTTTCAACAATGCATCCAAGTGTTTGGCAATCAGCTATATTTCCTTCAAAAATAGTGGAATATTTGATAAAACCTTCCACATTAACCACCAGCGCCAAAACAAGCAGCTTGCAATCGCTCCGTTTTTCCTTGCTGCGACCGAATTTGGCTTTTTTACTGTTTGCCATGCGGCCTTCAAAATAGGTATTCGTCAAATCGTAAAGTATGATTTTATCCTGTAAATCAAACAGTTCGCTGGTCTTGCGCGATAAATATTTTTCCAGACCGTCCTTTTCGGAATACAATTTTTTTGATATGTTGTACAATTTATCTTTTGTAATCTTTTTTACAGGATAACCGGTTAATTCACAGATGCTTGAATTTTCACGGATAAAATCCGCCGTTTTCAATTCCGAAACCGGATAAACAGCTCGCGAAACAATGTGTGTCAGAGCCAATTGCACGTTTTCCTCTTCCCAACCACGCATGCGAAGAAACTTGTCAACTCCCAGTTCCTGCAAAGCCTGCAAACTCATCCATTCGGCGCCCAATTCCCTGACATCCTCATTTTTAAGTGTCGATAAATCAACCGTTTCCCAGTCTTTTGCTTCCGACTGAATTTTCCTTACAAGGTCGATTTTTTTCTCTTTTATCAAACGGTTGAAAACGTAATGAGTGAATTTCTCGGCATTTTCTTCGAGCGGGAAAAGCGACTGAGAACCGCTGAGCATGCCGTTCAATTTATTGGCTATTTCGTTGAACGGCAGATTGTTGTCCACGTCTTTTCCCAGCGAAAGAATCGTGCGCTGACGAGGCTGACCCGCTGCATCGCGGTAGCTCTCCACCAAACGGTAGTAAACCGTTTCTTCGTATGTTTGGCAATTATAAGTCGAACTTGTCTTGAAATACATGCTGCAAAGTTCGTAACTTTTTGCCATTCAACCAAATCCCCGATTAGGACTACAAACGCTTTTCCGAAAATGCTGCCTTTGATTTTCAGCTAGTTACAAATTAGGCG
>BNXY01000191.1 GCA_025999935.1 Bacteroidia bacterium
GTTGGCGCTATGCGCCTTTTCGCACAAACACCTATTTTTACTGCTGACCCGAGCTGAGTAGTAACAATATTTTATTTATCTGATTAATTCGTGATTGTGGGATGCGGAAGGTGACCTGAGTAGTTACACGAGGTTTTAATTTAGGTTTTGTTGATTTTTCTATTGATATGAATGCTCGAAACAACCACGGCCACCGTCGAATCCATCGCCGGCGACTGCGACTGCGGTTTCTTCTCTGTCCGCTTTTGATTTTTAAGTGTTGAAAAATCAGAAATTTTTGATTTTTTCATACTTAAAAGTCAAAATAGCCGAAAATTGTTGTTGTTTCAAAAAATTGTTGTACTTTTACATTTGATAATTAAGTGGGAAAAAGTCAGAAAATTTTGATTTTTTAGTACTTAAAAATCAATTAAATCAAAACTTTCCAAGTTTCAGAAACTTTCCAAGTTTATAGAAACTTGGAAAGTTTATAAAGCAGAAAAATTATGCAAAGGAAAATAGCAGCAGAATTGCTTGCATGGAAAAACAGCAAAAACCGTATGCCGCTCATTTTGAACGGTGCGCGTCAGGTAGGAAAAACCTACATTATCGAAGAGTTTGGCAACGAACATTTTGAGAGTTTTGTTTATCTCAATATGGAATTGGAAGATGAGTTGAGAGATTTTCTTGATAAAACTATCGACCCACGCAAGATAATTCAGTATCTTGAAAGTTCTAAACATAAGGAAATTACAGCCGGAAAAACACTGATTTTTTTCGATGAAATTCAGGCGAGCGAAAGGGCTTTGACTTCGTTGAAGTATTTTTGCGAAGAAACGCCCGAATATCACGTTGTGGCGGCAGGAAGTTTGCTTGGCGTAGCAGTGGCGATGAAACACCGCGAAAAATTTTCGTTTCCTGTGGGCAAAGTGAACGAAATGTATTTACTCCCGCTTGATTTTGAGGAATTTCTTTGGGCAATGAGAAAAGAAAAATTGATTGAAGAAATTAAACTTCATTATGCAGAAAATACGCCAATGGACGATTTTTGGCACAAAAATGCTTTGCAGATGTACAAAATTTATTCGGTTGTCGGCGGAATGCCCAAAGCGGTTAAAACCTTTATTGAAACTGAAAGTTATGTAAAAGTGCAATTTGCTCAAAATGAGATTTATAACGAATACATTGCCGATACTGCGAAATACGCCGACCCTGCCACAAGCATAAAAATCCGCGCCTGTTACGACAGTATTCCCGCGCAGTTGGCGAAGGAAAACCACAAATTTCAGTACAAAATGGTGCAGAAAGGCGGCACGGCAACTATTTTCGGCGTATCGCTCGAATGGTTGAAATTTGCAGGCATTGCGCTGAAATGTCAGAAAATTACGCAGGGCGAAATTCCGATAGCGGTTTATCAGTATTTTCCTGATTTCAAGTTATATATGGGAGATGTGGGTATGCTTACGCTGAAATCGCAAATCCCGGTACAGATGTTGCTTGCCGAAAACAACGAGGCAAACACATTTCTCGGTGCATTTACGGAAAATTATGTAGCGCAGGCATTTACGGCAAACCGAAAGCCGCTTTTTTACTGGACAAACGACAATCAGGGCGAAGTGGATTTTGTGTTACAGGAAGATATAAATGTAGTTCCTGTGGAAGTAAAACGTGGAATAAACACCCGCAGCCGCAGTTTGACAATGTTTATGAAAAAATACAACTGCCCCTACGCAATCCGTATATCGCAAAAGAATTTCGGCTTTGAAAACAATATAAAATCAGTGCCTTTGTATGCCGTATTTTGTGTATAACTTCAGTCATTGCGTACTGTATGATACCTTACGCCCTATTTCAAATTTTTTCTCTTCCAAATCACAAAAATCAAACCAATCACCTTAACCCACATTGCAATTACCCGCTCATAACCCCCACAGATTCAGTCGTGTAATTTTTGAACTTTTCCGATTTTGGCACTACGGATTTTTTCCGGACAAATGGCGCCTGTCGGTAGCTTAAGGCCT
>BNXY01000192.1 GCA_025999935.1 Bacteroidia bacterium
TTAATTACAAAATAGTATATGCTCCGTTACTAATTAATATTATTGTTTCAATTGTTGTTACTTTTATTGTGTTACTTAAAGTTCACTCATTGATTCCGCAGTTTTCTATTTTTCTTTTTATAAAAAAATCTATTATAAGTAATATCATTGTTTCTGCAATTTCTGCAATACTGCCATTATTTATACATTTCTCTATGGCAGAAGGCTGGTTAAGGTTGATATTAGTAATATTATCTTCAACAATTATGATTGCGATAAGTACATATTATATTTTGTTTGATAGACAAACAAGAATTAGTTTGATTGGTTTTATTTCAAATAAAATAAGAAAATGAATGCAAATATTAGACATTATCTATTTTTGGATTATTTTCTTATTTTTGGAATAATCGCACTTACGGGATTTGAATTTTTTGTGAATGATGCGACTATTATTTATTTTATTCTATTGCCAGTAAGTTTATTCAGATTTATTATTGAAAAAAAACAAATAAGTAAATGGTTTATTGTTTTTGTAGTATTGTTAAGTATGGTGTTTTGGGGGCAACAAATTTTGTTTAGTCTTCCTTTTTTTCCATTAATCACAACCATTGCTCGTTTCTGTACCTACTCTTTTTTCGGCAATTTTCGCGTTGTTTTTTCAATCAATTTTTCATTGCTTGCCACACGCCGCTCCAATTTTTTTATATCCTCGGCTAATGGCAATTCTTCTGGTTTTATTCCTCGTTTGTCAAGCATTTCTCTAACAGTCGTATTGTTTTGTACATGTTCTACAGTTATTGGTTGTTCGCCAAACAAATCTTTTTCTTCCACATTATAATTGGTCATTTCTGTAGCCAGGTTTTTAGCGGCAATTGTTAAGGTCGGCAGAAAATCGGCCAAAGGTCTGCTTGATTTTACGCCTAAGCGATTTTTCATATCTTCGGTCGAGTTTCCACCAAACAAAGCCTCGTCGCCTCTGGAACGGATACGTCCGAAGCCTTTATCATCAACGCCGCGCTCGTAAATATTTTGAGAAAGTTGTTTCTCGGCAGCCCGTAGTCTTTCCCTCGTTTCCAAACGCGACAACAGATTGATGCGTTCCTCAATCAATTCTGTCTTGCGTGTTTGAATGGCAAAGTAACTTTGGGCAAAAGCAATTTCTTCTTTCTTCGGGTCGCCGTTTTGCGCTATCAGGTAACAAGCATAGCGGGTAAGCATAAAATCGGTTACTTCGCGTTTACCTCCTTTGCCGATTTCGATCATTTTCGTGACCTCACGAAAATGATCTTCTTCGTTGATACTTTGCGTTTTACAAGAAATAATCGCTCGTTGTACAGCAACAATAAAATTTTCCCAGCGGGCATAACCCAACAAAACTTGCAATTCACGGGCAAACCAAACTTCAATTTGGTCATTATCGGGTTCATTGTTAATAAGATGAACGATTTGGTCAAAAGTGGACTGATACTGAATGATGCGTTGTTTATCCATGTTTTTTTTGATTAAATGTTTTTATTATGGCGCAAAAATAGATATTTTTCTTTTAGGAATCAAATTTTTAGAGAAACCATTCTTCATTTTAAAGTTTTATATCATGCATACTAATATTTTCTCTCACTATTTTGGCCGGATTGCCTGCCACAATACAGTTAGACGGCACATCTTTTGTAACAACAGAACCAGCGCCTATAACACAATAGTTACCAATTTTTACGCCACTCATAATTGTAGCGCCAATTCCGATAACGCATCCTTCTCCAATATAGGTATCTACTTTTTCGCCGATAAAATACTCGGAATTGTTCTTTGGAATCAAATAATGGGCATTAATAGTAACATGAGATGTTATCAACGTTTTCTTTCCTACATGAATTCCTTTCGGGTTATATCTGTCAATATTATAACCTCGTTCTATTCTGGTGGTATAATCAATGTCATAGCCCTTCAATCTCAAGTTGAAGACACGGAATTTTTGGTAAAGTTCAGCGACAATGGTGCGGAGAGAGTTTTTCATATAT
>BNXY01000193.1 GCA_025999935.1 Bacteroidia bacterium
AGGCTTGCCTGTGTAAGATACGTATCGGCAATATCGCTTGCAATGACCGTCAGCGCCGATTCCGGAGAACCGGGGCCGAGGCTGTAACCGGCATACGTGTAATCGCTATCGCTGATAATCTGATGCTGGCGAATGCGGATGCGGCGTACACCGGCGCGTTGTTCGGCTGTGGCACGGACTGCCAATTGGATGGGTTGAATTCGGTCGCTCGGCGTTTTTTCAAGCGCTTCGAGCGATGCCAAACGGCGTTTTTGCAAATCGGTAAGCGAATTGTTAGATGGATTGCAAGATGTGAAGGCAAACGATAACGCTATTATGCCTAAAAGAATAATATTTTTTTGTTTCATTTTAATTAATTTGTTTTTATTTTAATTCTTAACTTATTCAAATCCCGCGTATGGATTGGCTCCTGTTTTTGCTACATCATAACCGTCGTAACCAAAGTTTTGCCACAATCCTTCGGGATTGATGTCTCGTTCTGCCTTCGGAATCGGGAAACGATAGTTGTGCGGTTGCACGTTCTGTTTACCCCAGTTGGCAGGTATATCACCGTTTGTCACGGCATCTTTCAAAGTTTTTTGCAAAATACGCCAGCGAACAAGGTCTGTCCAGCGGTTTTGTTCATAAGTCAGCTCAAATACACGTTCCTGTTGGATGGCCGCCTTGAAACCTTCATAATTCAAACCGCTCGACAGTTCAACACCGGGTTCAGTAGAGGGAGATGTCACGGGAAACTGCTTGAATGCGCGACGGCGTACTTGATTGATAGCTTCGTAAGCCTCAGCATTTGGCTTCCCGTCCCGTTCGTTGATGGCTTCTGCTTTCAACAACAGCACTTCGGCATAACGAATAACCGTACGGTTGATGTCGCGTGTTTGCGCCGCAGCAAGAATTTGTGTATGTTGCAGAACTTCCCCTGCGTATTTACGGAAGCGCAAGAAAGTGGTAAAAGTGAAAGGAGTTCCTTTCCCATCCGAGTCAAGCACGGACTTAATATAGGTGCCGTTTTTCCGTTGGTCGCGATCGTCAAAGTCGTTATAAAATTTCTCACTGGAGGCATAGACATGCGACAGTTGATTACCGGTTCCGTTTGTGAAGCCATTTGCAATAGAACAGTGAACCAAGTGGTTTCCGCCATCGCCCGCTGCATATTGACCTTGAATATGTTGTACTGAAAAGACAGACTCTTTGCCGTTGCGATTGAGTCTTGACTAATTGGCAAGAAAATCTTCTTCGAGTGCATAACCGGTTACAAGGTTTGCATTTTCGACCGATTTAGTATAACGTTGTTTTTTCGTTGCCGCATCAGCAGTCACATCAGTCTGTCCCCAAACAAGATACACTTTTGACAGATAAGCATAAGCAGCGCCTTTTGCGGCACGTCCTTTATCAGCATCCGCGTATTGATCGGCAGTAGGCAAGGCTACGGCTGCATCTTCCAAATCCTGAATAATTTGTGCATACACGAGATTCACATCTGTTCTGGGCACAGAAATGTCGGTTGCATGCAAGGCGAGAGGCACTTCTCCCCAAGCTTGTACAAGATAGAAATAGGCGTAAGCGCGTAGGAATTTAGCTTCTCCCACCAATCGTTTCTTCAAATCGGGAGTAACGATGTTGGAAGCGCCGATTTTATCCACCACGTCGTTTGCACGTGTTACGATGTCGTAGAGACGATTCCAGTTACTTGCCCAATAACTGTTAGTCGGGTCCCACCTCATACTACTGATCAAACCGGGACCAGCATTGGGGTTTCCCTCGTCGCCGGCTTCTAATTCCGTTGTTAAGTCGAAGAGATAGCCCAAAGCCGTACTGATTCGGATATTCGTAGTGTAAACGGCGTTCGTCACAGCGATCGCATCCTCGTCTGAGACAGGGAAATTACCATCGGAAAGTTGTCCGACCGGAACGACATCCAGATCGTTGCAAGAAGCAAATGCAATCGAAAAAATGATTGATA
>BNXY01000194.1 GCA_025999935.1 Bacteroidia bacterium
ATCAATAACTTCAATTGTTGCAACTTTGTTTATTCTTTTCTATTACTTTGCCTTTATAAACAGAAAAATTTATTCAATGGTATTGCTTCTAATACTATTGCTATCAGTAAAACCAATATATGATATGCCGTTTATATCCGAAAAAGTTGAACTCTATGATAATATATCTGACCAGGCTAGTAGTAGATTCGGTTCTCATCGATTGCATTTTAAGCAAATACAGGAATCACCTGTTGTAGGACACGGTTTTAATGCAGAAAGAAATTCTGATATGATTTTAGGCGAAAAGCAAGTTTCGCCGAATGGACTTACTAAAATTTTTGTTTTTTGGGGCATACCTTTTGCTATTATTTTTTACATACTTTATTTTAAATTTTCCTTGATTAGCACAAACGGTAATAAAAAACAGTCCATATTACTTTTTATAACTATGTTGATAGTGGTTTTTTCTCAAACAGACACTTTAAGACATTTGTATTATTTATTTGCAATGTTTCCATTGGCAAGAACAAAACAATATAAAGATAAAATTACATCATAATTATTTATGAAATTATTTTTTTTTATTGATAATTGCCAAACTGGCGGAAAAGAACGCCGCTGTCTTCAATTAATTAAAGGATTGAACAACAGGGGATATAACGATATTCATCTCATATTGTTTGACAATAGTGTAGGATACAAGGATACATTACGCAGTTTAAATGTATCCATACATATACTTGATAGAAAATCGCCGAGAGATATTGCAGTATTCTTTAAGTTGGTAAAATTAATAAGAAAAGCTAAGCCAGATATAGTATTGTCGTGGTCGATAATGAGCAGTTTTTGGTTGAATTTTATACGGTTATTTATCAAGTTTAATTATATTAGTGCATACGTTGCCGATATTACGCCAATACAGGGCTTTATCTCCAAAATTTCCGCCAAATTATCTATCGTCTTATGTAAGTATATAATTGGCAACTCGCAGGCAGGACTTCAAGCATATAACATTCCTTCTGAAAAACAGAAATTGATTTATAATGGTTTTGATTTCGAGCGATTGGATAAGATAGAAGCATCGGAAATTGTCCGCCAAAAATTCAGTATAACAACAAAATATGTCGTTACGATGGTGGCAAGAGTTATGAAACCAAAAGATTATCAAACCTTTATTGATGCTGCAAAAATGTTATTGTCGGCACGAAATGATATTACTTTTTTATGTGTGGGCGCAGGCATTTTAATGGAGTTTTATAAAAAGCAACTATCCGAAGAAGAATCAAAGTTAATTAGATTTTTAGGGAGTGTTAATTGCGTTGAAGATATAATAAATATCACAAATATTTGTGTTTTATGTACTTATGATGAAGGAATATCGAACTTTATACTTGAATCAATGGCGATAGGAAAACCTGTAATAGCAACAAATGTAGGAGGAACTCCGGAAATTGTGCAAGATAAAATTACGGGCTATTTAATATCACAGGAGAATCAGGAAGAATTAATATTTTACATAACTAGTTTATTGAATGATGAAAATTTGTGTAACCAAATGGGAAATGCCTTAAAAGAAACCGTTAAAGACAAGTTTGCATTAGATAGAATGTGTGACGAGTTTATGGAAATCTTTAACGCAAGTATAATAATAAAACATTCTTATTGACACTGCTATAATTATAAAAAACTATAATAGAAAACCTGCGTGTAAAAATTGCGACAAAGAGTATGGATATGATGATGCGGGTTTTATGTGACCATTAAAAAAAACTAATTAAGTAGATATGAAATTTTTTGTTAAATTAATTATCCAATTGCAATTATCCACATCTTATCTAATAGATAAAGTGTTATCAATTTGTTACAAAAAGCAGATGAAATATTGCGGGGAAGAGGTGTATTTACGCCCATTATCTTCCGATTTGAGAGGTTTGTGG
>BNXY01000195.1 GCA_025999935.1 Bacteroidia bacterium
ACAATTTATGCACAAAAATAATCATTTTATTCTACATACAACTCTGTTTTCACTTTATTTATTACCTTTGCACCCTAAAATTTGAAACTAATATATGATTTCAGCAGACGGACTTACAGTCGAATTTGGCGGCACTACGCTTTTTGCCGATGTTTCTTTTGTGATTAACGAAAAAGACCGAATCGCTTTGATGGGAAAAAACGGCGCAGGTAAATCTACCTTGCTCAAGATTTTATCCGGTACGCGAACGCCAAGCAAAGGAAAAGTTTCCGCACCCAAAGAGGCGGTCATCGCTTATCTCCCCCAACATTTGATGACGGAAGACGGACGAACGGTTTTTGAAGAGGCGTCCATGGCTTTTTCGCACCTTTTTGAGATGGAAAAAGAAATAGAAGCGCTTAACAAAGAGCTGGAAACACGCACCGATTACGATTCGGACAGCTATTTTGAACTGATAGAGAAAGTGTCGGCTTTGAGCGAAAAATTCTATTCCATTGATTCAACGAATTATGAGGCGGATGTAGAAAAAATATTGTTAGGATTGGGTTTTAAACGCGAAGATTTTCAGCAACAAACCAGTAAGTTCAGCGGCGGCTGGCGGATGCGGATTGAATTGGCAAAAATCCTGCTTAAAAAACCGGACGTGTTGCTTTTAGACGAGCCGACCAATCATTTGGACATCGAATCCATCCAATGGCTGGAAGATTTTTTGATAAACAGCGCCAAGGCGGTTGTCGTCATTTCGCACGACAGGGCTTTTGTGGACAATATCACCACCCGCACCATCGAAGTGACCATGGGACGGATTTATGATTATAAAGTAAACTATTCCAAGTATTTGGAACTTCGGAAAGAACGGCGCGAACAGCAACAAAAACAGTTTGACGACCAACAGAAAATGATTGCGGAAACGACGGAATTTATCGAACGTTTCAAAGGTACTTATTCCAAGACCCTGCAAGTGCAATCGCGCGTGAAGATGTTGGAAAAATTGGATTTGGTGGAAGTCGATGAGGAAGATACTTCGGCTTTGCGATTAAAATTTCCGCCCTCGCCCCGTTCCGGTAATTATCCGGTCATTCTTGAAAATGTATCCAAATCTTATGGCGACCATGCCGTTTTCAGAAATGCCAACCTGACCATCGAACGCGGTAATAAAATTGCATTTGTTGGAAAAAACGGAGAAGGAAAATCAACCTTGGTCAAATGTATCATGAAAGAAATTGAGCACGAAGGCATATTGACTATCGGACACAATGTTCAGATTGGTTATTTTGCTCAAAATCAAGCATCTTTGTTAGATGAAAATGGCACGGTTTTTCAAACAATCGACGATATTGCGGTGGGCGATATTCGCACTAAAATCAGGGATATTTTGGGCGCTTTTATGTTTGGAAAAGAAGATTCGGAGAAAAAAGTGAAAGTGCTTTCCGGTGGAGAAAGAACCCGTTTGGCGATGATTAAATTATTACTCGAACCGGTCAATCTATTAATTCTCGACGAGCCGACCAACCACTTGGATATGAAGACAAAAGACATCCTCAAAAGCGCCTTGAATGATTTTGACGGCACACTGATTGTGGTTTCCCACGACCGCGATTTCTTGGATGGATTGGTAACGAAAGTCTATGAATTTGGCAATCAGAAAGTAACGGAACATCTGGAAGATATTTACGGGTTTTTGCAGAAGAAAAAGATGGAGAGTTTGCGGGAATTGGAACGGAAACAAGATAGTTAGGATTATTGCTTCTTATTGAGTTCGGCTTTTAGAAAGTAGTTGAAATTTTGCTTATCTTTGCACAAAAATTAGTAAAAGCATGAAAAAATTGTTGATATGTATCGTAATTCTGCTCTGCTGCGTTCATCCGAATCAGGCGCAGGCTACCGCATTGAAATTCAATGCAAACGG
>BNXY01000196.1 GCA_025999935.1 Bacteroidia bacterium
AATCCGTCTTTTCCTAATCCAAAGAAAATGATAGAAGATGTACATGCTTTAAATGCACATATTATTATTTCGGTTTGGCCTTCGTTCGGCCCGAATACTAAAATATTCAAAGAATTTTCGGATAAAAAAATGTTGTTGGGATATGAAACATTCCCGCTGCGGGCAGGTGTAAGAGTATATGACCCTTTTAATCCGGAAGCGAGAAATATTTACTGGAATTACATGAACAAAAATCAATTTTCATTGGGTATGGATGGTTGGTGGTTAGATGCTACGGAACCTGAACATCAGTCTATTAAAGAAAGTGATTTCAGTATGCCGACTTACAAGGGAACTGTAAGGAGCGTTTATAATGCCTATCCGCTTTTGTCGGTCGGCGGCGTTTACGACCACCAGCGAGCCGTAACGGACGCTAAACGGGTTTTTATCCTGACCCGTTCCGCATTTGCCGGTCAACAACGGTATGCAGCCACCTCCTGGTCGGGCGATGTGGACGCCGATTGGCAGGTATTGAGAAACCAGATTTCCGGCGGATTGAATTTTTCACTTTGCGGAATCCCTTATTGGAATACCGATATCGGCGGATTCTTTGTTAGAGATAATTTCAGGGGAGGATTGAAAAATAAGGCATACCACGAATTGTATGTCCGTTGGATGCAATTTGCCGTATTCACAACAATGATGCGTTCTCATGGCACTTCTCTTCCCCGCGAAATATACCAATTCGGCAAAAAAGGCGATTGGTCGTACGATACACAGGAAAAATACATCAAACTCCGCTACAAACTGCTTCCGTACTTATATTCTACGGCGTGGGACGTAAGCCGAAATGCCGGATCATTCATGCGGGCGTTGTTCATGGACTTTAATGACGATCCGGAAGTCCGCAACACCAATAACCGGTATATGTTCGGAAAAGCTTTTCTGGTAGCGCCGGTAACAGAACCAATGTATGTTACTGCGGAAACCGACGGTCAGCAAAATCCAAAGGAAAATTTTACAAACGTCAAAACACAGGAAGTGTATCTTCCCAAAGGAACGCAATGGATTGACTTTTGGACGGGAGAAACCTGGAAAGGCGGGCAAACCGTAAAAAAAGAAACGCCGATAGATATTATTCCGCTGTACGTAAAAGAAGGATCGATCATTCCTTTAGGGCCTGATGTACAATATGCTACGGAGAAAAAATGGGACAACCTCGAAATTCGGGTTTATTCGGGAGCTAATGGAGAATTTCTCTTGTATGAAGACGAAAATGACAATTACAATTATGAAAAAGGAATGTATTCCACCATTTCTTTCCAATGGAACGATGCGGAAAAGAAGCTGACCATAGGAGAACGCACAGGTTCATTTCCCGGAATGTTGAAATCCCGGAAATTTTCGATTGTATTGGTAAACAACAAGAATGGAGCAGGTCTGAATCCGTCCGGAAAAACGACAAAAGTCGTTTCCTATAACGGGAAAAGAACTGTTATCGGATTATAATAATAAAAATTATAAACAGATGAAACATACATTTTTTAGTATTTATTTGCTGTTGTGCACTGTTTACTTGTTTGCACAACCATCTCAAACGCTCTACACCGTTGTTGTTGAACCTAATAAAGCGGATTGGATTTATAAAGTAGGAGAAGAATCCGAGTTTCAGATTTATGTCACGAAAAACAAAGTCCCGCTTGATAACATTACCGTTGATTGTGAATATGGTCCGGAAGCCTTTCCTGCCGTTAAAAAACTCACTGTGGAAATTAAAAATGCAAGAGCTAAAATAAAAGTGCCCGGACTGAAAGTTCCCGGTTTTCAAACCGTTCGCGCGAGTTTCCGAATCAATGGGAAAACCTATTCTTCTTATACGAATATAGGCTACGAACCCGAAAAGATACAACCGACACAGACAATGCCC
>BNXY01000197.1 GCA_025999935.1 Bacteroidia bacterium
CCCCTAAATCCCCTAAAAGAGACTTTTGCCTTTGCTAAATTAGCAAGAACCAAGAACAATGCAGACTCTAAAAGTCCCCTTTAGGGGGTTCGGGGGTTATTAAAAAATAGCCAAACGTCCTGCCCCATAAAGTCCCGCATCTCCGCATAAATGCGATTTTTCAAAAACCACCTGCTTGATGGCGATGGGTTGCGCCCACCGGCAAGCCTCCGCATAAATGCGATCAAGCAGTTTCGCCGCAGGGCCAAACACACCCCCACCCCACACAATCCGCTCCGGGTTGAGCAGGCTCACGATGTTAGCGGCGGCCATTCCCCACATTTTTACAGCTTCATCAATCACATACACGGCCAAAGGGTCGTTCTGCTCATAAGCGTCAAACACTTCGTGGGCGGTAATTGTTTCAATATCGCGGGCATATAATAAACTTTCCTCAAATAAACGGTGTTCCTCCAAGAGATGCCGGGCGCAACGAGCAATGCCGTTTCCCGATGCCTTGCTTTCAAAACAGCCGTATTGCACATAATCGTCTTCATATTGCGTATCTAAGGCCAACCAACCGGCAGCGCCCACAATATCGGCATGTCCGTGCAAGATGTGTCCGTCCAGCAATATTCCCACTCCGATGCCTGTTCCAACCGAGATAAACACGGCATTCTTAGACCCTTTTGCCGTCCCTTTCCAAGTTTCTCCCAGAATATAACAGGTACGATCGCTTTCGATGACTACCGGAATATTCGGGTTGTGAATATGTTCTTCTATTTCTTTTTGTAAAGGATAACTCTCCCAACCGGCGATGTTGGGCGCCCAAATCAGTTGGGTTTTGCTATCGCTGATTCCCGGAACACAAATCCCAATCGCTTCTATCTTTTCCTTTTCAGACACTTGAAACAATTCGTCAATGGCTTGCGTAACCAATTGACCTACTTCATTTCCTTGCCGGTGTTCCACTAAATGAGCGGTTTTGTGAAGAATATTTCCTTCGCTGTCAAAAACTGCTCCTGTAATTTTTGTGCCGCCTAAATCGATTCCTATGGATAACATACGATTATTTACCTATCTTTAGGAAACTCTGTTATTTCCTTGATTTGAATGTCCTTATAAAATACTTCCGCGCCTTCGCATTGCAACTGTATTTTTCCTTCTACCAAAGGAACGCTTTCGGTACCGTTCCAATAAGACGAATTTTCCAAAGCCATAACGACTTTTCCGTTTACGATGTGTAAACTTTTTCCTTCGTAACAGATAAGTTCCAAAGTAGTCCATTCATTGGCGGGATTTGTGTAATTACCAATGGCAGCACAGTGACCACCCGGATTATGTGCGCCGAAACCTACCAATTCCGCTTGGGGATTGTAGATATATTGAGCGCTTTCGTTCGATGCCGGAATCCAAATCTGGGCATTGGCAATCGACCAATAGTCGCCCGAAACGCCTTCATCCGTACCGGCTTCCATAATCTGAAACTCTTGTCCCAACATCCATGAATGCCAATAATCCACACCGGATTCTCCCTGCGAATGGTACAAGATACCGGAGTCCATGGCTTTATTTTCACGCGGCGGATATTTGGCCGATCCGAATTTGTACTGCAACTTCAAATGATAATTCCGGTAATCATTTTTAGTAAAAATACAGCCGTAAATTTTTCCGTTGTTATGTAAAATGAGTTCTCCATTTTCTGTTATTACCGAAAACACATTTTCCTTGTTCATATCGTATCCGATGGGTTCGGGAGTTGTTCCATCGACATTCAAAACCGGTTTTCCATTGGAAGCCATGTTTTCATAACTTTGATAAATACGCCATTGGGAAAGATTTTCATCCAACAGGTCTGTCCATTCGGATACCGTTTCCACTTTTTTCGGCGTACAGGAAACCATGAGAAATAGGGC
>BNXY01000198.1 GCA_025999935.1 Bacteroidia bacterium
GGCTTTTTCGTAATTTTCCATCGCAATGGCTTCTTCCAACGCCCTTTGAAGTTCGTCGAGATTCATGCTTTCGAAAGAAAACCCGGTGTTGCTCATGTCGATGTCTTCGTCCATTTCATTCATGATATCATCCTGTTCCATTTCTATGGAAACTTCCTTCATAATTCCTTCTGTTATATAGATATTCGAATCGGCTCGCACGGCCAGCGCAATGGCGTCCGAGGTGCGGGAATCAATGTGAATATCCTTTACCCCGTCGTTAAAAACCAAATCCGAGAAAAAGACCCCTTCTTCGTATTTGTAGATAAAAACTTCTTTCAGCGTAATATTCAATAATCTCGTAAAAGAAATAAACAAATCGTGTGTCAAGGGACGGGGTGGACGCAATTTTTCAAGGAAAATGGCAATAGATTGGGCTTCCGGAGTTCCGATTATTATCGGAACCCTGCGAGCGCCATTTTCTTCAGCCAAAACCAAAGCATAAGCGCCGGCTTGAACTTGACTGAAAGTAATTCCTAAGACTCTTAATTTAACTTTCTTATATTCCACAATTAGTTTCTGCGTAAAAACAGTAAAATGTAATATACCAAGGTAGCCAAAGAACCCAAAGCTGCCGCTACATAGGTGTAGGCTGCCGCTTTCAAAGCGTCTTTTGCCGCCGCATCATTGTATGAATTGGTAATTCCGGTATTGCTCAACCAAGCCAAAGCCCGTTGACTGGCATTGATTTCAACCGGTAAAGTGATGAAACTGAACAAGGTAATCAGCGCGAATAAACCGATGCCAATTAATCCAACGCTTATTCCAAGTCCTTGGCTGACAGACATCAAGAAAATACCGCCCAAAATAATCCATGTCACCCACCGGCTGGAAAAACTGACCACCGGAACCAATGCCGAACGCATTTTCAAAGGGGCATAAGCATGGGCATGTTGAATAGCATGTCCCGTTTCATGAGCCGCTACGGCTGCCGCAGCTACGCTATCGCTTGCGTAAACGCCTTCACTTAAACTGATGGTGTGGTTTGTCGGATTGTAATTGTCTGTCAACGTACCATTAGTAGCTACTACTTTCACATCGTAAATGCCGTTTTCGCGAAGCATCCGTTCCGCTACATCTCTTCCTGTCATTCCATTTCCCAAGGGCATTTTGGAATACTTTTTAAACTTTCTCGTCAGATTCCATTGAACCAACCAACTCATTAGCGCAATGCCAATAACTAAAATTAAACCCATATTTTTTATTTTTATTTGTTAAAAGTTTCAGGTTTCAGGTTTCGTGTTTAATTAGTCTCCAAACATTAAACTTGAAACTCGAAACTCAAAAAAACATATTACAAAAATCTTGCCATAATTTTCACTCCGTGTATCGAATAATGGTCTGTTCGCGGTCAGGCCCAAGCGATACGATTTTAATGTTTACGCCCAGCGCTTCTTCCAAGAATGACAAATAGGCGTTAAATTCTTCCGGAAATTCATCTTCGGACTGCATTTTTGTCATATTTGTTTTCCATCCGGGCAATTCTACAATTACCGGTTGAATAGAATCATTGATTTCAAACGGGAAATCTTCCGTTTCCGTTCCGTCGATATTGTAAGCGACACAAGCTTTGACGACATCAAAAGTATCCATCACATCCGATTTCATCATGATTAATTGTGTAACTCCATCTATCATAATTGCATAGCGCAAGGCGACCAAGTCAATCCAACCGCACCGGCGGGGTCTTCCGGTTACCGATCCGTATTCAAATCCCAAATCCCGTATTTTTTGTCCGGTTTCGTCGAACAATTCGGTCGGGAAAGGGCCGCTTCCTACGCGCGTGCAATAGGCTTTGAAAATACCGTACACTTCGCCGATTTTCGACGGCGCTACGCCTAAAC
>BNXY01000199.1 GCA_025999935.1 Bacteroidia bacterium
GCAAAGGCGTTGGCACGGTAACTGCCGGTGGCAGGATTCACGTTATCCACGTCGAAGTTCAGGCTATACGAGAGAGTACCGTTAATGCGGACACTCCAGTAGGCGCCTTCCAAGCCCTGATTGTAGAACTGACCATTGTCGGAGCCGGCGATGCTCCGGATGCCACTCGCGGGCAAAAAGAGGGTTGTAGTAACGCCGTCAGGTTTGATTTCGTAACCGCCGCCGTTAGCGCTGGTCCATTCCCAGGTATTGGCAGTGGCTGTTGCGGGAGAACCCGGCTGAGTACCGCCTCTGAACAGCTCTCCCCATTCTTCCTGCGAAGGGGTGCGCCACCCTGAATTCGATCCGCCACAAGCGGCAGTAAGGGGATCAGCGGGATCAATAGGGAGGGGGGGGTTGTCGGAGCCTGTATACCAGAACTCATGATAAGTAGTAAGGTTCGAGTCATAATGGGTGCAAGGGTCATTCGCTAAAAAAGCGCCGTTACGCCACAATACATCGGATATACTCTGATCGACAGGTGTCCAGTTTTCAGCGCCATAAATAAATCTACCATACCAAGAGGAAGTGGTCTTTATCTGTTGGTAAGGACGAGGGTTATATACGGAACAGAGAGAACCGCTAACGATATCGCCAAGAGTTACAGGTGCCGCAGCAGAGCCAGAGGCGCGTAATTCATGGCCGTCAGCGATACGGCCCCACTGGAAAAGGGAACCGTAAATATCTTGCTCATTTGGATTTGGATTTGGAAGTGGACTATAAGTATGCAGGTTGTGATCCGGGGTAAAAGGTGCATCTCTTTGCCCTTTAATAGTCAGACTGTCAGCCCCCAGGTTAAAGCACATAAAGGAGAGCCATTCCCCGGTATTGGTCTTCGCGCCGCATCCCACGGCTACTTCGGCTATGTCGGAGATCAATTCCTCGTTGCGGTCGTTTTCGGCGATGCAATAGAATCTGTAAAAACCGTTGTTGGCGGCATAGGTGTGGGTAAAATGTTTGAGGACTGCTTCCGGAGTAAAGGAGTCCGTATTTGCCCCGATACTGAGGTCATTCGCGTCTGCAGTACTGGAATAGATCGTTCCTGGCTCTCCCACAGGCTTACCGATACGGACATGCATATTAGAGCCCGTTATCTGGTACCACTGGTACGTCCATGTACCCGGCCCGCTCACTTCAAATTTTAGCTGCTTAACAGCCCCAAATTCCGTTCCCGTCTCGTAGAAGGTGAATTTCGTGGGTTGACTTACAATGGACGATACAGCCGTGTTAAGTTGTGAAGTAACCCATCCCATCCCGTTCCATGTATAAATGGCAGGGTAAAGGGTCGCGCCATCGTCGTAGATATTATACACCGTCAGCCCGGCAAGGCGGAGCTTAAAACCAGGGTCTGTCGCTTCTTCCGCGGCTACATCCGCGTCATTCATTAAGGGGTCGAGCTTGAAGATGTCTGTCAGGCTTACGCGGGGCAGCAGCAGGCCGCCTTTGTCGGAAGTGACATTGTCCGGATCCGCAACGGTAGTGATACTCGCAGTGCCCTGCTGCGTTTTCAAGTCGAGCAAAGCCGCGCGCCGGGGTTTTATACCCGAACCGATGGTTACCTGGGCTTGCAGGCAGTGGGCGGAAAAAAGCAGCAGGGCTGCCGGTAAAAGTCTCTTAAGCATGTGTCTTGTTGTTGTCATAATTTTTAATTGTTTATTAATTATTAAGTATTGTTTTTAATCTTGGTTTTTTAAGGGTCTTAAGATTCTTAAGATTTCTTTTTCTCCACCATGAGAGTTGAGAAAACAACAGCGGCGGGCACGGAGAAAAAAATTCTCTGTGTCCGCTGCTGTTAAAATGTCTTTGTATGAATAAACGCCGCCTCGCGTTTAACGCGATTA
>BNXY01000200.1 GCA_025999935.1 Bacteroidia bacterium
CGAGCGGATGCTACGGTACAAAGAGATAAAAATCATGCATCCATCTTGTTTTGGAGTATTGGTAACGAAAATCCATTAACCCCGATAGCAGAAGAAACCGGCAAATATGTAAAGAAAAAAGATCCTTCTCGTCCAATTTGCTATCCGATGGTTCACGATTATTTCTTGAGCCTGAAATATCAGATTCCGGATTTCGTAGATATCTATGCGCCGCATTATCCACCGGTAGAAACCTTGAAATATTATGCAGAGACGGCTACACGGCCTGTTATACTTACCGAATATTGTCACTCGTTGGGACAGTCGCTTGAAGAACACAAAGAACTTTGGGAATTGATTGAAACCCATCCAAACTTAGCCGGAGGAAATGTGTGGGAATGGGTTGATCAGGGAATGCCCTTGCGCAATCAAAAGAAAACAGATGTGTTTACTTGGACGGACAATTTGTGGATAAACGATTCAACCGCCATCATCATGGAAGGCAACTCCGGTGCAGATGGCATCATCTATGCCAACCGCGTGCCGATAACCAATTATTATGAGCTTCAAAAGAATTATGCGCAAGCCCGGATATTCAAAGATGAGTTGGCATTGTCGAAAGGAAATCATCAAATTTCCATTCCTATCAGCAATCGTTACGATTATATTAATCTTCAAAACAATATCCGTTGCAATTGGTTCCTGACTGCTGATAAAGACACCATAGACCAAGGTTCTTTCAGTCCGTATTGCGAACCGCACAAACAAAGCGTGCAAGCGCTTAATATAAAGTTGGAACAAGACCCTTCGCAAAAAGTATATTTGTTGCATTTTGATTTTCTAAATACCCAAGATATGTGTATCAATCAGCAGGTAATAAAGATAGTTTCCGCAACCGGCGAAACCCCGGTTGAAAAAAGATTAAATTTGTCCAAAACAGAAAATTCAGGAACAAGAATCTTGCACACGACGGCTGATTTTCCGGATAGCAAAGTGAAATCTTTTATTCAACAAGGCCCTTTGATGCGCGTTGGTAGAAAGACTGCCATGTCGGAAGATGCAAGAATACCGCGCAGTGTAATCAAAAATTATTTGTTGACGCCAAAACGTTCAAAGGAAAGTCCAAACCCGCCTTATTTATATGAAAATTCTTCCTTTTCAGCTCATGGAAATATTGACTATATCTCTCTAAATGAGGGCGTAAAAATTGATTTCAATTTGAAACCCGAACCATCCGACAAAATGCTGTTGGAGGCGGGTATTGCATTTTTGTTAGACAGCACAATATCGCAGGTACAATGGTTGGGAAACGGGCCTTACGCCTCCTATCCCGGAAAGATGAGCGCTAATAATTACGGATTATATTCGTTATCCTACCAAGATATTTATTTTGAAGGTAATCGAATGGGGGTAGATATGGTATTGTGTACCAATGCGAAAGGCGATGGATTATTATTGGTTTGCGATAACGGCAATGTAAACTTTGAAAGAACAGACCAAGGAATCGTTTTGTCATTCAATGCGCAAGTATCAGGATTGGGCGGCAAACTTCGACCCACTTCATTTCCGGTATATGCCAATAAAACCGATTCAATAGCCGGTTCGTTCTCCCTTTATTATGTGGACGGGAAAAATTGGAATCCGCTCTTAAAAGATTTATTTGTATCGCCCGATAAAATAAAAAAAGCGTATATGCCTTTTATTTCTGTGTATGATACTTATTTATTAAAATTTAATGACATTTTAATGCCGCCATTTCTTTAGCACATCCAGCAGGTAGTCAATCTGGCTCTCGGAATGATTGGCCGTAACGGTAATTCGCACAATGAAATGATTCATCTTTATTGGATATTTTACGGCAGGGGCAATAAGTTGATGTTCCTTCAAGAAAGAA
>BNXY01000201.1 GCA_025999935.1 Bacteroidia bacterium
TCACATTTTCAGCGATGTAATCAACAATACTTTCCGGAATATTTAATCCGTCTTGTTTGATTTTATTCGTCAGGATTTTCTTTCTCAATTCCAAATCCGGTTTGGATAATTCGACTGTTACTCCCCATTTTAACCGGGAAATTAAGCGGTCTTCCAGACCCTGCAATTCGACCGGCGCTTTGTCGGAAGTCAAGATGAGTTGTTTGCCTAATTGATGCAAATGATTGAAAATATGGAAATAGGCATTTTGGGTTTTCTCTTTTCCCGCCAATTCCTGAATATCGTCCACAATCAAAGTATCTACTCCCTGATAAAAGTGAATAAAATCGTTGAATGTATTGTTTCTGGAGGCGTCCGTAAACTGAACCTGAAACAAATGCGATGAAATATACATCACTTTTTTATCCGGAAACAATTCCGTGATTTTATTTCCGACGGCGTGGCACAGGTGCGTTTTACCTACGCCGGATACGCCATAAATGTAAAACGGGCTGAATGATGAATTTTCCGGATTTTTAGCGATGGCTTCTCCCACACTTCTGGCCACGATATTGCTTGGGCCTTCGAAGAAGTTACGGAAAGTGAGGCGGCTATTCAGATTGGGATTCCATTCTTGTTTCGGAATCATCCCTTTCGGCGATTTGTTCAGGTCTTTTGCCGGCGTCTCATTTTCCATGCCGGTTCTTTCACTTTGCAAAATGGTATGGCCTTTTTTTGCATTGGTGTTATCCACGATAACCCGGTAATAAAGACTCAAATTTTTGCCGGTAATACGGCACAAAGTGGTACAAATCAGGTGGGCGTATTGCTCTTCCAGATATTCATAAAAAAATTGGCTGGGAACCTGAATGATGAAATCATTCTCCTGGCATTTAATAGGCACAATAGGTACAAACCACGTGTCATACGCTTTATCATTGACATTGTCTTTGATAACATCCAAACATTTATTCCACACGTTTATTAAATCCACCTTTAGCCTTACTTAAATATTTATAAATTTCATTAGGGGTACCATTTGTAAACCCCGTCTCTATTTTCAATGCAAAATTTGTAAAAAAAAACAAGAAAAAAAAATGCTCATTTTCTTGTTTTTCTTGTTTTTTTATTACGTATTGTAACACAATGAGTTATATTGAAAAATATATATTGTTTATTTTCAGTCACTTATGTTTTTTTTAATTTGGATTCAAGATTTTCCCATATATTTTTATCAAGCCTTTTTGTTTATTACAGTAAGCTTTTTGAAGGCGACATATATTTAATATAAAACATTTTTCTTATTTAGACAAATTTTAAATAATAAATTTTAAGGCGAATAAAATCCGTTTGAACTAAAAAAGGGAAAAATGGACATACCGTTTAGGGTTTTGTTTTAAATCCAGCAGTAAATTAGAGGCGTTTACCGCAGTTGAATCCAAATGATCGTACAGTGAACGGTCGTTTAGTAAAAGTCCCAGCGAGTTATTTTTGTTATTTAGTTGATTCGTTATTCCGTCGAGATTTTGAATAGCCGAGTCCGCTTTTTTCAAGGTAGCATTAAAATCCAATTGTTTAAAATTATGGCTTATTACGGTAAAATCGGAGGATACTTGATTGAAATTGGACATGATAGGAGGAATATCTTTTGCCAGCAAACCATTCAGTAGCAGGCTTGATTTCTCCAAATTGGCTGTAGTCGCAGAAATCTGGTTTAAAGATTGCGAAAGCGCCGGGTGATTGACCAATAATTGGATGCCGGTCAGGATAGAATCTAACCGCGGCAGGATTTTTTCAAATTCAGGGAGCAATTGGCCGGAAATTTTATCCATAAGTCCGGCAGACGCAAATCCGTCAAGTGTATCGCCGATCTGACAATAAGCGCTGACATA
>BNXY01000202.1 GCA_025999935.1 Bacteroidia bacterium
AAAACCTTGTACACGGCTCGACATTACCACTATGTCGCGGTTGACGTAAGCATTGTTGGTGTATTCGCCTCCCACATGAATAAACAACGAGGCAATCCACGTTATTCCGCACAAAATCAGTGCGATAACGATAATATTAATTGTAATTTTTTTATTTTTCTTGTTCATGATGTTTCTTTTTTTGTCTGAATCAGGATTTTCGTAAGATTTATAAGATTTCCATGATTTTTTTCTTGATTAAAGTAATCTTGATAATCTTATAAATCTTATGAAAATCAAGGTTCAGACAGTTTATAATGTTCCTGAGATATAAAGCAGTTTGTAATAATTAAATACGATATTTATTTGCGCATTAGAAAGTTGCACCTCTGCCGACAATTGGGCGTTGCTTGCATCCAACATATCGGTAATCAGCGCCATATCGTTTTTGTAACGATTGCTGACCACCGCATAATTTTGATTGGCAAGTAGAGACGCAATGCGTTGCGTCTCTACCAGTTTGTAGGATTCCAAATACCGGATGTAATCCGCTTTTATTGCCAGTCCGGTTTGTTCTTTGGCATCATCGTATTGCTCTTTGGTGCGTTGAATCGTAAATTTATGGCGATTAGCGGATTTTTTTGTTTCGTACAAGGACGACACTTTATACTTTACCCCAATTCCGGCATACCAATAATTAAAATTCTTGTTAATCGGCGGAACTTCAATTGTAATCGGCCCGTCCAGATGATTTCCGGCAAACAAAGCCAATTTCGGCAATCGCTCGGATTTAATGATTTTATCCTGATGCTGATTGATTTCCATCGCCAAAGACAAGCGTTTCAAATCGGGCGAATTTTCATCGGCGGTGTTTGTCCAATATTGTTCGTTCCCAATCGGTAAAAACGGTTGTTGTTGTAGGGGCGTTGCGCGCAACGCCCCTACGTCGGGCATTTGCGGTATTATTTGTATATTATCCGACAATCCCAATGTCGTTATCAAATTATTATTTAAAATGGTAATCGTATTTTGAATTTGCGTTCGGGCGAGTTCGAGATTTGCCAACAACAATTCGTATCTCGTAATGTCGTTTTTCAAAACAATACCTTCGTTGCCTTTAGCCTGAATATCTTTCAATACCTGCTTGGTCTGTTCGATATTCTTTTCATACACTTGCAATAGATTTTGTTGTTTAAACAAATCAAGATAATAGCCCACCAATTGAAAGCGAATGTTGTTGCGGCTTGTTTCCAAACCCAATTGCGCATTGCGTTCCTGCAATTTGGCAATTTCAATTCCGGCAGAAATCGCGCCACCGGAATAAATCACTTGCGATACTTCTACCGCAAAATTATTGCCGAAGGAAGGTATCGGCACATTCATTCCGTTGGAAAAATTGCGGTCGGTAATATACCCATCGCCCAAGTAACTGAACGACAAAGAAGCGTCAATCTCCGGCAAGCGGGCATTTTTGGCGACATTTACGGCTTCGTGCGCTTCATGGATACCGGTAGTATAAGGACGCAACGATTTACTGTTTTGATCGGCAAGCGCAAACATTTCATCAATGGAAATGACTTGCCGAACCGTTTCTTGGGCATACGCGCCCGGCGGACATAATGCCGCACAGTACAACGACATTATGAACACATTTAACTTGTTCATATAAAATTACTTATTAATTTAAAAAGGAAAAACGATGATTAATGAAGATTGTGGATTAAGTCCACAATGACAACTGTGGATTTAAGGAATTCTCCATTCTCCCGCCCAATGACGGAAGTGAGCGGTTTTATTTATCTTAATACTAAGAAGAAGTGAATTGTATTTGTTATTTTTCTTTTTCATTGATTGGAGGCTAAATGACCTCTTTCGGGGTGTAAAGGTA
>BNXY01000203.1 GCA_025999935.1 Bacteroidia bacterium
CGCGCCGTACCACGTTACATAAATCACGGGGTGGTTATCATAACCGCTTACCGGAACCCACTTGTTGTTTCCGTCGTCCCAGTTAAGACCCCAGTTGTAACTGTCGCTGCTGCTCGTCTTGATTAATATTTCGGAAGGATATGTCCCTGACGCCCATTTTCCATCGCTCCCGATAGTGTTGGCGTTCAAAAACGCTGCATACTGGGCGTTCGTTACCTGATATTTGCTCATATAAAAGTCCTTGGTCAGCGTTACCTGATGCTGCGTTTCATTACTATCGCGGTTCGGCTCGCTTGCGGGGCTGCCCATCATAAACGTCCCCTTGGTAATATAGGCTACGGGGATGTCCCTGATATGCGTCCTGACAGCCGTTACCTCATCCGTCGAGCCTGCCCCCCAGGCTGTAATGCTCTGGCTTGACACGGTGATGCCGGTCTTGTTCACCGTAACCGCATAGTCGTAGCGCGTATTCTGCTCAAAGTTGATGTTGAGGGTGCCAATGTCCCAGAAGTAGTCGTTGCCGTCAACGGTAAATTTTACTTTGCCCGACGCGGGTCCGGGTATCAGTATGGCTTCGTATATAACGGGCGAAGCCTGACGGGGGGTGATATTTCCCGTTGCCGTGATACTAAAATCTGTTCCGTTAGAGAGCTTAAAATCGGCGGTTGTGCCTGTGTTCTGTATTTCTACGGCAGTCAGCCCCAACAAGTTGGAAAAGCCTGTGCCTGCTATTACCGTCATTTTCAGTTTCGCCAGCGCGTGGTTGAAGGTCAGGTTTACCGGATTGGAGGACTCGTCTTTTCCCGTGGCATTGTTGCTGTACAGCAGGTCGATAGTTGCGGGGTTACTTTGGTTGGAAACATCCACCGGATAGTTGCCGAGCGTTTGCCCGTTTTTCCAAGGGTAGTAGGCGATAAAATCCACGCTGCCCGACTGCGGGAAAGCGAGTATATTGACCGAGCTGTAGGGGGCAAGCGCACCGGAGGCAACGTTGCTTACCGTGTATTGACGGTTGTCGGCAGTGGCTGAGCCGGTCATAAAAATGCCAACAGGGTCGTTCAGCGACCATTCCGTTTCGCCGCTTGTGCCATTAATGGCGGTGCGGGTGGCGGGCGTGGCGGCAATGCCGGTTGCCGAAAATTGCACGGCTGCGCCGGCGGCAGGCAGGTTGTCATCGTCCTGCGAGCAGGAATTTGTCTGAACCATGATTAACGGGATTATCATGATTGACAGGATTCTTTTGAATAATTTTTTACTGTTCATCATATCTTTAATTTTTACTTTTCTTTTGCGCCGGTTCCCGCCGCGAAGCGGGAACACTGTTCATTACGCGCCGGGCTTACGCATTGCGCCCGGACCGGCTGTTGTGTGCCGGATTATTGGGCTGTAACAGAGCCACCGTCTGTCTCCCAAGCCTTAATTGAGCCGGTAATGACTGCGGTTGCTTTTGTCAATGTAACCGCATAGGTGTATTTATATCCGCCAACGAAAGTAGCATCGGGAATAGTTGCGGTAAATACTTCGCCTGCCATGGTAAATGTAAATGTACCATTATGAGTACCTGGCAATACAATGGCTTGGGCAGTGCCAAAGTTGGTAACCGATGTAATAGTGGTTGTGCCGCCGCTTGGAGTTACCACGCCATTAACAAGGTTTAATTCGCCCGTAGTATGTTGATTGCTGATAGCAACCGTTATAGCAGTTGATAACGACGGGATGGTTACGGTTGTACTGCCGGAGATGTTGAACACCAATTTTACCAGTTTATGTTCAAAAGGCAACGCTGCATTCGGCGAAGTTTTGCTGTAAGCCGTTCCCGCGGGGGCATACAGCAGATCAATAGCCGACTGGTTGGTTTGGCTTGATA
>BNXY01000204.1 GCA_025999935.1 Bacteroidia bacterium
TTTAGATACAGTCATATCATTTTGTTGATATGGAAAAATCCATGGTTGGCGTTTTCAATATATAGGAAGTATTTTTCTAACTACCTCAGCATTGGTTGAAGAAAATATATCTTGAGTCTCTTAATGCGCTTCCAACCAATTATTTCCAACGCCGCAGTCCGCTACAAGCGGAACTCGCAGTTGAGCGGCATTTTCCATTTCTGTTACGACAATTTTCCGTACCATTTCCAATTCCGAGGCAACCACATTGAAATTTAATTCATCATGCACCTGCATAATCATTTTTGATTGCAGGTTCTCTTCCTTAAAACGACGATGAATGCGGTTCATTGCTACTTTGATGATGTCCGCCGCAGAACCTTGAATCGGAGCGTTTATCGCATTTCGTTCAGCATAGCCGCGCACAATCGCATTCCGCGAATTGATGTCGGGCAGAAACCGTTTGCGGTGGAGAATGGTTTCTACATATTCGTCTTGACGCGCTTTCTCAATGCTCTTCTCCATGTATGCTTTCACGCCGGGATAAGTCGCGAAATAGCCGTCAATCAATTCTTTGGCTTCACTGCGTGGAATGTGCAGCTGCTCGCTCAAACCGAAAGCGGAAATGCCGTAGATAATCCCGAAATTGGCCGTCTTGGCTTTGCGACGCATATCGCGGGTTACTTCTTCGATTGGAATACCAAAAATCTTGGCCGCCGTCGCTGCATGGATATCCTGCCCGCTTTGGAATGCTTCAATCATGCTTTCGTCGCCACTCAAATCCGCCATGAGCCGCAACTCAATTTGCGAATAGTCGGCGGATAAAAACAGACAGCCGTCATCGGGGATAAATGCTTTGCGGATTTCTTTACCTTCTTCATCGCGAATCGGAATATTTTGAAGGTTGGGATTGGTCGAACTCAAACGACCGGTTGAGGTAATCGCCTGATTGTAGGTTGTATGCACTTTCTCGTCAAGCGGACTGACTAAGGTTGGCAGAGCATCAATATAAGTCGATAATAATTTCTTGATTTTTCGGTATTCCAATATTTTTTCAACCACCGGATGCTTAGATTTCAAACTTTCCAACACCTCTTCGCCGGTAGAATATTGCCCGGATTTGGTTTTCTTCGAGTTTCCTACAATTTTCAGGCGGTCGAACAATACTTCGCCAACCATTTTGGGCGAACCGATGTTAAATTCAACGCCCGCCATTCCGAAAACTGCCTGTTCTACCTCCAATAAATATTTGGTCAAACCTTCGGAGGACTGTTTCAAAGCGGGAATATCGAGTCGAACACCGGCATCTTCCATATCACTCAAAACCTTAACCAAAGGCATTTCAATCTCATACAGCAGATTGGAAAAATTATTTCGGGCAATCAGTTCTTCAAATTTATTTTTCAATTTCAAAGTAATATCGGCATCTTCGGCGGCATAATCCACCAAAAGTTCCAGTGGCGCCTGCCGCATGTTCAGTTGATTTTTTCCTTTCGCACCAATCAACTCTTCGATATGAATCGTCTGATAATTCAAATACGTTTCCGCCAGATAATCCAAATTGTGATGATATTCCGGATTCAACAGGTAATGGGCAACCAAGGTATCAAACAAGGGGCCATCCACATTTACCTTGTATTTTTTCAAGACATTCCGGTCATATTTAATGTTTTGACCGATTTTCAGAATGGCCGGATTTTCCAAAACCGGTTTGAAAAAATCTACTCGCTTTTGCGCTTCCTCCCGGTTTTCCGGAACCGGAACAAAACAGGCTTCTCCTTCTTTCAAAGCAAAAGACATACCTACCAATTCAGCGGATAAAGGGTCAAGTCCACTAGATTCCGTATCAAAATACACTCATTTTTGAGCTTCAATTTTTTCGAT
>BNXY01000205.1 GCA_025999935.1 Bacteroidia bacterium
GTATTTCCGGGGTTGCCGTTTACCGAAGTGCAAAAACAGTATTCATCACTTTGCGTACAACTTATGGCAATCAGCGTGGTGCGTTTCCGGCGTTCATTGTACGGTTTGTCGGGCGTATCCCAGTTGAAAATGCTGCCCAAAGGACGGAATCCGGCGGCATCGCAGGGATGAAGACCGAAAACCACCGTTTCGGGTAGTGTTTCCGGATTATAATCCTGAAGCGTTATATCGCCGTTCTCCTTTTTATAAGAAAAAAGTTTTTCGGCACGCGGAAAAGCAATCGCTTTGGCAGACTGCGTGGTCTGAATGTGCTCTGTTGATATTTCATCAATCGAATCAATGGGTTTGAAATCGGTTTTATCGCCTTTGAGAACAGGAGCGTAAAGTTGTTTGCCGTCGGCTATTATTTTTGTCAGCCACGCTTTCAGATTCTCTTTTGATAGATATTTGTTTTCCATAAATAGATTGTCTTAATGTATAAAGTTCTCCTTATCATCCGGTTTGAAAGTCGAAAGCACATTGCCCTTGCCATCGGATTCTCCAAAATTTTCTTTTACACTTTCAGCCATTTTATGTGTCAATATATGAATGGGAATGCCCAAGGGACAAGCCGCACCGCAAGCGCCGCAATCGGAACAACGTCCCGCCAAGTGCATGACACGATTGATTTGCCATTCCATATTGCTGATGGTTGTAGCCCAAGGCTGAATCCATTGCGGACGGTTGACTTCCACAATACATTTGGTGCAGTAACACATTGGACAAGCCGCACGGCAAGCATAACATTTGAAGCATTTCGATAATTCGTCCGCCCAAAATTGCCAGCGCTCGTCCGATGTCATCGCATCAATTTTCCTAACTAATTCATCTTCTGCCGGTTTAACCGGTGGAGGCGTTTCCGTCAGATATTGCTTGATTTCTTCTACGGAACCAAACAATTTAACTGTGCCATCTTCCGAAATACCGAGTACACACAGGTTTTCCTCCTTCAACTGATTTTCATCGAACAATTGTGCAATGCTTTTCAAAGCGTAATACGAAGCCGAAATTCCGGCCTTTTTTCCGCCAACCAAATCTTTACGGGTAAGATAAACGGCTAAATTGCCCGAACAATTTTCGTCGAAAATCAAATTTTCCGCCTCTTTCGCTTTAGATACAAAAATCGGACGCGGCTTTCTGATTCCTTTTTCGTATCCGATGAACAAATCCATTTCGTTTTTCTCGAAAAGCTCTTGGACTTTATTTTGCAGTTCACTCATGATTAACCTCCATTTCTTCCGTTATTTCATTGTCAGCCAAGAAATCAGCTGCTTTTTGATAGTCGGTATAAGGACCCAATTCCCGCAATCCGGCAACGGTTTCGTTGACCACTTCCGCCCACCGGGCGCCTTCAGCAGCCGATACCCATGCGAAGCGGACGCGCCGGATGTCGATTCCCAGAAAGTCGAGCAGGTTGCGGAACAATATCCAGCGGCGGCGCGCATGAAAATTTCCGGAGGTGTAATGGCAATCGTTGGGATGGCAGCCGGATACGATTACGCCGTCCGATCCATTGGCAAATGCTTTGAGTATCAGCATAAAATCAATGCGTCCCGTACACGGGAAACGGATGATTTTTACGTTCGAAGCATATTTGATGCGGCTCGTGCCTGTTAGATCGGCGCCGGTGTAGGTGCACCAATTGCAGACGAAGGCTAATACTTTGGGTTCAAATTCATTAGACATGGTATTTTAGCGATATTTGTTTTTTATATTTTGCAGATAACGCTCTCTGTTATTGCTTGCAACGCATTTTTATCCGGGATGAAATTCACATTGTGTTTGTCGATAAGTTCAATTCCCGATTCTTCAAAATACTGTT
>BNXY01000206.1 GCA_025999935.1 Bacteroidia bacterium
TATTACGATTACTTGTTCTCGTTCAATGATGGCGATACAAATAGTGATTTGGTATTTTATACCAGTGGTAACGATCTGAGGCTGTATTGGCCAGGTGCAAGCAGAGGTACAGTGGCTAGTACTCAGGGCAAAGGGATCGTCGCGGTCAGTATTGCCAATAATTCTTCTTCAGCAACAGCTCTGGGTTACGTGGATGGTGTCAGTCAATCAATTACCGGCAATTGGCTTGGTGCCAGTGGTATCAGTTCCAAATGGACAATTGGGTCAAATGGTAGTAGCGCTGCTGCCGGTTATGGTTTTGAAGGTGATATTCAGGAGGTAATCATACTGGATGCAACCGGAAGTCCAAGCAACCATGTGGATGGTACCACCCTAAGAAAAATTCAGTCCTACCTTGCTGTCAAATACGGTATAACATTGAATAACTCTGACGATTATGTTAATTCCGATAATGCGGTTATTTGGGATAAAGCGGCTGATGGCGCGCTTTATAATAACAATATTTTCGGTATTGCCCGCGATGACAATTCGTCCTTGTACCAAAAGCAGAGCTACAGTGCCAATATCAACCTGATAACCGCGTATCTTGGTAGTACGCTGGCCACGCTTAACAGCCAGAATACAGGAACCATAGCGAATGACAAAACCTTCCTGATGTTCGGTTCGGAAAGCGGACCTCCTATCAAGTCATTAACAGGTGTCAGCAAAAATGAGGTTTACGAAGGCGGGAATATCAGTACATCGGACGATCCGAATATCCAGAGTCCTGTATACAGGACACAACTGACGGGAGAGACCTCGCTGATGTTGAACATGAAAATATCCATGAGTGACTATTCGTATGTATTGGTTTCCAAAAATCCCGGTTTCCCTTCCGGAGCTGGCAATGGCACCCGGCTTTATCCCATTGTTCACGATATCGCTCAGAATGTAGTGATAGACCAGGATTACAAATATATGAAATTCGTAGGGTTTTCTCCGGGTCCCGGAGGTATAACTGCCGGTCTGCGTTTATGGTTAAAGGCCGATGAACCCTCTTCATTATCTATAGAGGACAGGGATGCCTCCGATGTGGGAACGTCGGGCAACAACCTGTATCAATACCCCCTGCCGACAGGTTATATGGGTACAGTGCCTGCTGTTTCTGAATGGAACGATTTGGTGAGGGGGCACAAATACACTTATGTAGACGGAGGAACTGCTGCCGCTCACCGTATTCCTGTCTTCAAGAAGAATTCTCCTGAGATGAACTACTATCCTGCTGTTCAGTTCTGGGTTTACCAAAATTCCTATAGTGCTTCCCTGAGTAATGCCGCCACTAATGTAATGCCTTGGGATACGCCGCCGGATGGCAAACATACGGCATATTTCTTGGTAAACAACGACTTTGGAACGAATAATTGGATTTATCCGATGGCGTTTGGCAAAACGGTTATAAATGCTGGGAGTGTTATTCCCCGTCCTGGTTATGGAATTGAAAAAATGACTAGTGGTAGTAGCAATGGCAATGTGGTAGGGCGCTTTAGGTTAAGCAATACCGAAACGTCTGGCAGCCTAAATTTATTTGAAGCGGGAGCGACTTCTATTCTGGGGTATCAAACCCGTACCAGGAATTCCGGCAGCAACAACAACTCGTATTTCCGGTTTAATGGGAAAGAGGATAATTCAGCTACTGCTCCGTCATCCGGTGACCGAACGTTCAATTGGACTGGCGTGGACTTTACAAGCGGTGGTTCTACATTGGGATCGGGTTATGCACATAACCGCACTATAGCAGGAGTTATGAGTGAGGCTATATTATTCGACAGACAATTGACTGATGATGAAACGCA
>BNXY01000207.1 GCA_025999935.1 Bacteroidia bacterium
TTCAGGCTTTTCCGGTAAACAGGGCGGCATCCCGGGTGTTTGCCGTTAGTTCCAATTTGCTGTACGATGCCGCTTTGCTTCCCAACCTTTCGCTGGAGCTTGCCTTCAACCGGCAGTCCCTGTTGCTGCAGGGCGCGTGGACGTGGATGGATACCCGCTCGCCCAATTATTGGAGCTACCGCATCCAGATGCTCTGGCTGGAAAACCGCTACTGGTGGGGCGACCGCCCGCAGGCCCTGACCGGATTTTTCACCGGCGTTTACGGCGCTGTGGGCACTTACGACGTCCGCCTGTTTCCCAAAGGGGGAGAACCCCTGGGGTTTCTCAGCAACCTCAGCTATTCGCTGGGCTTTACCGGCGGTTATTCCCTGCCACTCTCCCGCCGGTGGAACCTGAATTTCAATCTGGGAATCGGCTACTTAGGCGGGGAATACAACGAGTACAACCACAGTTCGTGCGCCGACTGCTACCCCAAGCGGAGCACGAAGCAGCGCAGGTATATCGGGCCTACACAGGCCGCAGTATCAATTGTTTATCTGATTAAAAAATAAGTAAATGAACCGCGTTATCGGCACATACATTGGCCTGTTGCTCCTGCTCTGCTCCTGCGAAAACCGAGAGCTGAGTTCCGACGATCCCTGTGAGGATTTGGCAGCCATCGAGGTCGTCATTCATTGGGACGGCATCGACCCTGCCGACAAACCGCAGCAGGGGATGACTGTCCATCTGTTTGCCCAAAACGGCCTGCAGGGCTATAAACGGGCCAACCTTCCCGTGGATGGCGGACGGATGAATATACCAAGGGCAATTCCCTATATCCCGCTCTGTTACGATTATTACGGCAACGATTATATTCATTTCCGCAACGAAAATAATTTGGATTTGTTTGAGGCATACAGCGCGCCGGCCACCGGCCTGTACAATGCTTACGGGCCGAACAGCGCATCAGTCCGGGCGGCGAATGGCGAAGCGGAGGAAAAGACCGTTGCCGAGCCTTATCCATACAACTTCTTTACGGTGCGCAATGAGGAACTTTTCACCGTCCTGCCTGTTTCCGGGCAGACGCAATACCTGCATTTTTATCCGCAGAACGTGCTCCGGGAGTTTACTTTTTTGATTCGGGATGTGGAAGGTGTAGCGAATATAAGCAGCGCATCCGGCGCTATTTCGGGCATGTCTTCGACCTACCGGATGGGCGACGGCGTGAAGGGTGTCGAACCGGCTACTGTGCTGTTCGGCAGCCGGCAGGGACGGGTAACTTGGGCGGGCGATTCCATTACGGGTGCGTTTTGCACCTTCGGCCCTGCCGATATTGAGCACCTTCGCAACCGGCTTACCGTGGGAGTTATTTCCGCTGCGCGGGGATATTATTTTGGCACCTGGGAAGAAACGGTGCGCGAACAGATAGCGGGCGCACTGGGCGAACACGGGACTTGGGAAGAACAGTTGGCCTGGCGAAGCCGCAACAGCGGA
Source organism: Bacteroidia bacterium (assembly GCA_025999935.1). GTDB lineage: Bacteria > Bacteroidota > Bacteroidia > Bacteroidales > Azobacteroidaceae > Azobacteroides. The sequence goes on from BNXY01000207.1 coordinate 1,474, forward strand.
TACGATATTGTGCTTCAAAACGACGGGCGGCTGGTGATTCCCGACGAACCTGGCGACGGCACCTTTATCGTGGATGTAGGGGACTACGACAATGTGGTGGTGCCGCTGCCGCTGAGGTAGGGGCAAGGCGCGCCTTGCCCCTACAATCCGCCAATCATGGGATTGCGGGTCAAGCCCGCAATGACAGATTTTATAATGACAGATTTTATTTGGACTATATTTTGCAAAATTAGTAATAGAGAGTTTTATGTATTATTTTTTAAAATTTTAATTTAGTTTTTTACAAAAGTGAGTTTTTAAGGTATTTATTAAAATTTAATTTTTTACAGAAATGAAAAAAAATCTTTTTTGTTTA
>BNXY01000208.1 GCA_025999935.1 Bacteroidia bacterium
TACGGACGGAACAAAAGAATCATGATTCCTCCGGCAAAATTCTGCAAAGTTCCGCTCAAAGCCATACCCAGAGCGACTCCCGCCGATGCCAGAATGGCGACAAAAGAACTGTTGGGGATTCCCAAAACACTGATAATCGTTATCAATAAAACAACAGTCAAAACAATACTTATTAAACTTTTCAGGAAAGAAACAATGGAAGGATCAAGTTTTTGTCTGTTAAGTAATTTGTTGACAATAAAGTTGATATACTTAATAAGCTTTCGTCCGACAATGTATATTACAATACAAGCTAACAGTTTAAATCCGAAATCATACGCTTTGTGGAATAAATTATCCACTAAACCCTCCCAAAAAGCGTTTGTTGCGATAAATTCTTTTATTGAAGTCATTTGTTTATATAGATTTTTAATTTTGTTGCAAAAATAATATAATTTGTGAGATTATATCTTATAAATTCAAAAAAAATTACTAACTTTGAAACGGTTAAATGATAGAATGTGTTTAAGGTATGAAATATATAACTTGTTTATTCGTTTTGTCTATCTTCATTGCAGCAAATCTTCAGGCGCAAACGCTTGAGGAAGCGCAGAAATTGTATGCCGAAAAAAAATACGATGCGGCCGCAAGTATGTATTACCAACTCTACCTGTTTAATGATGCGGCGGATGCTTGGCAAATGCAAATGGATTTGCTAAAAGAAAAGAAACCCCAAGAGGCGGAGGCCTTAAAACCCATGTTGATACAAGCTGAAAAAGCGGCCAGAATGGTTTCTCGTTGCGAAAATATTCAGATTATCGACAGCCTAATCGTCAATAAAAATGATTTTTTAAGCGCCTATCTGATGGGAGAGGAAGCGGGCGCGTTAGAAAAAACCGTCAATTCGGTCATTCATAAAAACCAATTGCAAGACCGCCGGTATTTCGGAAAAAGGAATGAGAATGGTCGATTTCGTTTGAATACGCAAATCAGGATACAGGATGACTGGTCGGAAGAGCGGGTTTTGAATCTGCCTGCCGATACTTTGGGCGATGATAATTTTCCATTCGTAATGCCCGACGGAATGACGGTCTATTATGCCTCAACCGGAAATGAATCCATTGGCGGATACGATATTTTTGTGAGCCGTTACAATCGAAACAACAATACGTATTTAGCGCCTAATCAAATGGGAATGCCCTTTAATTCAATCTACAACGATTATATGCTGGCTATTGATGAAGTGAACGATATCGGCTATTTCGCAACCGACCGCTTTCAACCGGAAGACCGGGTAATTGTCTATACTTTTATTCCAAATGAAGAATTTTATGCCATCGAAAGCGAAGATGAACAGACTTTAATTGAAAGGGCAAAAATTTCCTCCATACGGAATACTTGGGTTGAAGGTATTGATTATCAAGCGAATTTGGAAAAAATAAAGACAAATATCGACAAATATCGACAAAAGATAAAAAAAGATTTTACCTTTGTCATTAATGATAACATTGTTTATTACACCCTGACTGATTTTGACAGTGATGCAGCCAAGAAATCTTTCTTGCAGACAAAGGATTTGGAAGGGAAAATAGTCGCTTTGGAAATGCAATTAGACGTTCGGAGACAGGAATATGCAGCGGGAAATACAAGCAAGAAACAATCCATGACAGCCTCAATTCTGGCCAACGAGAAACGCTTGGAGGATTTATATAAAGAACAGAAAAAAGCGGTTACGGATACTCGCAACTTAGAAATTAAATATTTAAGAC
>BNXY01000209.1 GCA_025999935.1 Bacteroidia bacterium
CCCATTTCTCAAAGACCACCAGAATGGGGTAAGCCAACCGGCTGCGTAATTCTGCCCGTTGATCATACGAGAGATTTTTCTCATCCGCCATCCTTTCTATTTCATAGAGCATGCCGATTTGTTCCAGGGCATATTCCGCCCGGACCTTATCCTCTTTCAACGCCTCCTCCACATACCTGCGTGCGTGCGCCCAACAACCAATGGGCAAAACCCCCTGTTTGTTTTCATACATTTTGTAAACTTCGTAACCGTCTGTCTGCAAGGCACCTTGATAATCCTTCAATAATTCGATGGCTACTGTCTGCGCCCTGGAACCATTGTCGTAATGGAAGAAGACCGTGTTTTCCATGACCGCTCTTATCATCCACAGATACCCTTTGATGGCTTTATGCTTCTCATTATCTATTATCGGGAGCGTGGTTTCATCCACTTGCAGGTAATCGGTGGCAAGTACTGTTTCCTTAAGCCTGTAATACATAGGCCTTAGCAAATCGGCGGTTCCCTTGAACCAGTCATTGATGGTAGAGGGAGGTATGGAAACGCCTGATTGCTTGAACATTTGTATTTGCCGGTAATACGGCAGGTGATTAACATATTTGTTTATCATCAATTCCGCCAAAAGGGTGGCATCGGCATAACTCCTGGCGATGGGAAGTATCGGCATGGGAGCGGTAACAACCTGTTTTTCCACTTCCAGACTCTTGTCTTTCAACACATAAACGTGGCGGACGATTCTGCGTACATAAAATTCAGCCGGTTTGTGTACCAGCACTTCCGTTATTTCTGACGGCAGTTCCGTCCAGCTGTCTGATGCTGTATCTATATTTTCAGGATAAACATGTTCTTCTACGCGGGGCAGGAATTCCGGCAATGATACCCTGACCGGTTTTTTCTTTTCTTGTACTTTTACACGGATTTCCTTGTATTCCGTTACCTGTTCCGCTGCTTTTTCGGCTTCCTCCTTTTCCTCCGGCAATACATCCAATCCTTCAAAGTCTATTCTGCGTTGCTGGGGATCGGGCGATATGAAGCGTTCACTGGATTTGCCCCATATCTTTCTTTTGAGGGATTCTACTTGGCTTTGAAGTGAATCGACAGTCGCTTGCAGTTCTTGAATCTTTTTATCTTTTTCTTGAATCGTGTTTTGATAATGAGTGGCATCGAAATCGTTCTTTATTTGGGTTTTCAGCTTGGCTGTTTTCCGATAAAGCCGGTCTCTTTCTTCCAAAAGAGCCTGTATAAATGCTGCGTTATTTTCTTGTTTCAACTCCATTATTACCTCTCTCAATTATGATGTAAAGGTAATAATAATCAGCGATATATGCAAATAAAAACAGCAAAAAATACAATCTTTTTTCAAATTATTTTTTCCATCGTTTTCTTTGCCTGCAAGTGCCCGGATCAATGCCTTGAACCATCAGCATCAGATTGCTCCAGGTGGTATGAAATGTATTTGTAGCTTCGTCAAAAACCGGCAGCTTAAAGTTCCCGGCTTCCAGTTTCAAGTGATAAATAACTAAGCCTCCACATTCCAGATGAAGCAGTTTCATGCAATCGCAGGTGCGGTTGATGAAGATGAACACTTCGCCGTCCTGAACATTGCGACCCATATTATTGGTCACTATTCCGCTTAATGTGTAAAAACTCTTCCGCATGTCGGTGGGATAAGGATAGAGAAAATACTGCATCGAATCATTGAGATTGAACATGGCTTTTATCGGTTTAAGAAAAGTAAGGAA
>BNXY01000210.1 GCA_025999935.1 Bacteroidia bacterium
TATTAAAACAGAAAGGATTAACAAAATACTCGTTTCTGCTATGAAACAATCCATGAAAGCCCGGCTTCCCGAATTGGAAGAAATAACCGATTTCAAAAAATTCATTTGCAAGGAATTTGACGGACAAAAACTGATTGCTCACTGTTATCCCGGCGATAAAGAATTATTGTCGCAGGTATATAATAAAACGGGAAATGTGCTGATTCTCATCGGGCCGGAAGGCGATTTCAGCGAAGAAGAAGTCGCGATGGCTGAAGCACAGGGTTTCGTTTCCATCAACTTGGGCGAAAGCCGCTTGCGAACGGAAACCGCAGCATTGGCGGCTTGTCATACTATTCATGTTGTCAATCAAATAAATTGCTGAACTTGCCAATGTACGGTTAAGCAAATCGCAATGAGGTACAGTGCCGTCATTGGTAGCATTTGGAAAAGAACACAGTACCTAACATAAAACACAACCTCTTTTTCATTCCGGCTTTCCGATTTTCCCCATAAACAGCACCGTTCCTGTAAAATTTTCTTTGATGGCAAATAAAAATGGACGATCGGCGCAGAAAGTGACTTTTTGCGGGATGGAAGGCTCAGCAGAAGTCACCATCTCAACAACCGTTACTGCAGCCGCTTCACTTCCTTTTTCATTTACTTCGATACAGGCTTTTTGCTTGACTTTCGATATAGACAACGCAATATCGGATATTCCTGAAAAATCCGCATCGCTGGAAAAAGCAATGCCCATACCCAATTGTTCCAGCGTTTTATTCAATTCTTTTTCATATTCTGTTTTGAATTTGGGAATATACAGGTTGACGTCGAACGAACCGAAAGGATTCAAGCAGCGCGACCAATATTCCGGTTGTTTCAGTCGCTCCAATATTTTATTGAAAGAGATTCCTTGATTCGGGAGCATGAACACCATGCTGAAAGCGCCATTTCCATAAGGCAAAACCGTTGAGGCCAGCAATTCGTCCTGATAATATCCCAATTGACTGTTTTGTTCCATCATTTTTACCGTAATTTGTTCGCCGTTTTCTTTGTAAAACGGTTTGTTGGCCGTGGACGAAGCGGCAAATCCATGTTTATCCGACCATTCTCCCTTGAAATAGAGGGCGTTTATCAGATACATCATTACATTGCCCGGAATATCGTCGATCATTTTCTTGATTAAACCGTTGGTATTGTCCGAACACCATTGATTAATGGTATTTGCGGCAGAGGGAGAAGAAAAATCCAATTCCTTCACTTCTGCGTTATACCAATTTTTATTAACATTGTAGAAATCCGGTTTAACCGGAAAGCCTTTTCGTGGCCAGATGGAATTGGCTATTGCTAATTTGACGGTCGGGTCTGTCTTGAGAAGCGCTTCCCTTAGTTTTTTAAAATAAGCGTTTACTTCCGCTTGCGGATAATTGTTCATTCCTATGGCTTTCTGTATGGCTTGCTTGGTTTCGCCGTTAGCGCCGTTCCAAACCATGGCCAAAACCATATTCAAACTCAAAGGAGAAATAACGATATTCTCTTTTTCCGTTTCGGTTGCATTGATGGTTGCGAATAACTCCGCCGCAAAGGCATTTCCTTCATTGGCCATTTTAACTTCGGCATCCGATAATTCAATTTTTATCGGTTCCGTGAAATTTTTCTCCTCGTTTTCGTTGCTTTCACAGGCATAAAGTAATGCGCAGGAAAGTGAAATTAAT
>BNXY01000211.1 GCA_025999935.1 Bacteroidia bacterium
GGGTCGGATAACCTGACCGACATCAGTTTCTATTCGGGACAAAACGGATCAAACGGCTTGTTTGTCAGAAAAATTGACATCAACAGTTCAAATGCAAGCGGCGGTATTAATATTTCGCTTGCCGGTTATCAAGGATTAACAGGACAGCAAATTAGCGACCTTATCGCCGGAAATTGGTATTTCGTTTTAAAAACGTCCGAAAATCCTGACGGCGTTGTACGCGGACAAATTACTGCAACATTAAAAGACCCTGATACCAACGATCCGAATTATGTTACAGACATAATTCTCAATGGAGGAGTCGAATTGATAACTATTATCGAAAATAAAGAACAGACAATAGATATTTCTATTTTACCACATTATGCCGATAATAGCGAAGTAAAGTGGGAAAGTTCGGATACGAATATACTTACAGTTGACCAAAATGGCGTAGTGAAGGGCATTCGTATAGGAAAAGCCGCAATAACCGTTTCAGCGCTCGACGCCGGCGGTGTCCGAAAAACCTTAAATGTGGATGTGATTAACCCCGACAAAGTCAGTTCGATTGATTTAGACGCCGCCAACCGGTATAATCTTTTGGCCGGCGGCGCAACGCTTCAGCTCAATACAACCGTATTACCCGAAACAGCGCTGAATAAAACGCTGAATTATGTGTCATCAAACACACAGGTGGCTACAGTAAATGAAAATGGGGTTGTAACAGGAATATCCGCTGGAGAAACCACAATCGCCATTACTTCTAAAGACGGAACAGATATTCAGGTTACGTGTACGGTGCTCGTTGACGCAGTTCTGAGCGAATACGACAGAAGTTCATGGGATGTTGCGTGTTCATCGGAAAAATCAAGCGATGGCGGTGGAAAAATGATGATACTCGGTAACGATCCGGCACGATACTGGCACAGCATGTGGAGTCCCGACTCACCGCTGCCTCACTGGTTAGTGATCGACATGAAAGAAATAAAGCCTGTCAATAAGATATATGTTTCGAGAAGAAGCGGCAACACCGACACTCGTGTAGTAATCGTTTCGGCAAGCGCCGACGGCATAAATTACACCCCGTTGCGTACTATTGATTTCGGCGCCGGAGCCGATGTATTCCGCGAAATCGTTTTCCCGACAGTCGCCGCTCAATATATCAGGTTGGATATCACCGACAGTAATCGCAAGCCTTTTGCAAATCTATCAATAATGAGAGTTTATAAAATAGAATAATCGAAATAAATTTAACAAATAATGAACACGTCAAATTTTTTATTAAACAAATTCAACAAGAGAATATCTATGATTCTTTGTTTTACAATGTTATATGCCGTTTTGTACAGCCAGTCCCCGGTCATTTTCCGGCCGGGAGAGTTGTGGCCTGACGATCAGGGCGTACCTATCAATGCACACGGAGGAGGCATCCTCTATTACAACGATACCTATTATTGGTTCGGCGAACACAAAGCAGAAGATACCAATGCCGCTTTGGTAGGTGTAACCTGCTATTCTTCCGGAGATTTAAGCCGGTGGAAAAACGAAGGTGTGGCATTGTCGGTCGTCAAAGACGATACGACATCGGTAATACGCGAGGGCTGCACTATTGAGCGTCCCAAAGTGATTTTCAACAGAAAAACCGGTAAATTCGTAATGTATTTCCACCTTGAACTGAAAGGGAAAGGC
>BNXY01000212.1 GCA_025999935.1 Bacteroidia bacterium
GGTAAATCATTTAGGCTTATGCTTCTGACGGATAATGAATCGACCTCTTACCCGGCTTGGGAAATCTATAAAAAAACGCTCGACGGACCCAGTGTTTCCGTATCGGATAACGTCAAAATTTCCATAGCTGAAAACGGACCGCTGCGTGCTTCATTGAAAGTGGAACGTACATATCAGGATTCAACCAAGTTTGTACAATACGTATGTCTGACCGAAGGAGCTGAGGACGACCGCATAGATATAATCAACGAATATGACTGGTCGGCTACGAATGTATTGCTGAAAGCGGAATTTCCAACTGCGCTTTCAAATGAAAAAGCATCGTATGATCTGGGGATAGGATATGTTCAACGTGGAAACAACGTGGACAACTCCTACGAAGTTCTCGGCCACCAATGGGCTGACCTTACCGATTCGAACGACAACAGTGGAATAGCCATCTTAAATGACTGCAAATACGGTTGGGATAAACCGGACAATAATACTCTGCGCCTGACCTTGCTCCATACGCCGAAAACAACCGAAAGAAATTTTCCTTATCAGGCGCGCCAAGATCATGGACATCATTTCTTCCGTTACGCCATAGTCAGCCATACAGCATCCGCCACAGACGCAAACATTGCTTCCAAAGCCGATGCTTTCAACCAACCGCTACTCTCGTTCACAACCGCCAAACATGCGGGAAAAATCGGACGTTCTTTTTCTTTACTCAAAGCCAACCTGCCGCAAATCGCCGTCAAAACTTTCAAAAAAGCGGAAAACGGGGATAGCTATGTGATCCGGATAAATGAAGTAGCAGGAAAAACCTATAATGACGCCGTCGTTGAATTTGCATCGCCCATTGAGAGCGCTTACGAATTAAACGGCATAGAAGAACGTGCAGGCGATGTGAAATTTGTTGACAACAAAATCATTTTCAGCGGGAAAGCGTTCCAGCCGCGAACATTCAGCGTCAAACTCAAAAATAAAAACATTTTGAATAAACCTGAAAACTTGTTTGTTAATTTGGATGACAAATACAATGCGGTAGCTTTCACTTCCGACGAATTTAACCGTGCCGGAAACTTCGACCGGATGGGCAATTCCCTTGCAGCGGAACTGATGCCGGAAATTGTTCAATCGGACGGAATACAGTTCAAAGTAAAAAACGATCCTTCGGTTTTCGATTATGTACGGAGCTATGGCGACACTATCAATTTACCGACAGGACATAACGCCGACAAACTGTATTTACTGGTTACTTCGGTACGCAATGACCGCAGCGCGGCTTTCCTTGTTGACGGAAAAGAATACACAGTCAATATCCCCTATTATTCAGGATTTTACGGACAATGGGGTTGGAGAGGAGAAAACGAAGGATACATCAAAGACGGCTGTTCATTCGCTTATATTGCCAATCACAAACACAGCGAAAGGAAAGGGAATGATTCGTATAATTTTGCTTATCTGTATAAAATATGCCTCAACATAGATAAAACAGCCAAGACGCTCATTTTACCTAAAGATCCGGGAGTCGCCCTGTTTGCTTTGACGCTTACCGACAACAAGAATCACGATACCGCTCCGGCGATGGAAATGAGACGCTTGCCTTATCAAACACAGCCGGTTGTTTATACCAATCAGGCGGAACCGCCTGTAAGGGAAAGAAGG
>BNXY01000213.1 GCA_025999935.1 Bacteroidia bacterium
AGATGATTTTGAATCCGGCGATTTTGATTATGTGAGGAAGTTGCTCGCGGTAATAAAACCGGAACACACATGGATTAAAATGAGTAATCATGAAATTTTATGTTCTGCAAAAATGTATCAGCGCGATGAACAAAACGGCAATGCCTTGTTTTGCCAATGCCTTTTCAAAGTCCGGACGATTTTTGCAGTCCTTCACGGCGGCGACAATGACCTTTTTGCTCCATTCTTTCAGTCCCTTTGCCTTGATGATTTCAGCCGATTTCTCTATGCGTTTTTCCAAGGCATTCATGCCAACAGACTTTCCAAAGAGGGAAGACTTGAACGGATTTCCCACCTTTGCACCCTTATTATCCAATGCGGAATAAACTAATCCCTGATACGCTTTTCCGTTTGCTTCGCCCCGAACTTCTTCCACACCAATATTATATAAGGAGAGCAGGGCTTTGTATTCTTTCAAACTTTGGAAATGACAGGTCTGGGCTACCGGACGGATGCATTGGCGATTTGATGTCGCCCTTTTCATAATTTCCGCTTGCAGGTTCAATCATCCGGCTGGTAAAAAGCACCTTCGCATGGTCGATATTTTTAGGTTGTAATACTTCGTGTATTGGTCGTTTGCTGCAAAGCAGGAAATAAAGAAAGCCGCGTTTTATCTCATCGGTAAGTGTATGATTTTGATAGAAATTGCGCATATCAAACAAATCTCTCGGATGCTGCCTGTCTAATGCGGCATTGATTTTACCGCCCCATAACTGCCCTTGCGAAACAACGGTCGCTTTGCAATAAGTATCAAAATAATCCTGCGCTTTTTTCGACAGCGTTAGCACCCTTGTATCTGCAATAAGCCCTCTGTTTATCTGATTCACTTCGATTTTTACAACAGCATTATCTCTCAAACAAAACAATTTCAGTTCTTCGTCTGCCCGCTTGACATCGGGAAATGTTATACTGCTTAAATTAGCTATTATCGGCATAATGTCGAGCAATAGCGATACTTGCTGTTTGTAACTTTCTTTTATCATACTAATTCTTCCGGTAACATCAGTTCATATTTTGATACATATTTCCCGTTCGGAACAATGCGGCGAGCACCTTTACCAAGTTCTATTTTGGAAGTATCCAAATCTTCAAACCAACTGTGCCCTACCTTTTCGGCAAAATATAAAAACAATCGTTTGACTTTTATGGATTTACATTGCTCCAATAAGGTTTGTACAGCAGAAGGGCGTAGTGTCAGCAAATTTTCCATTATTTCATAACCTTCTATCAGCGGAAATTTATCGGGACACAGTGATAAACATTCCATCAAGGCTCGCGCGGGATTTGATATTTTGAGTGCAAGTCCGGTACTTTCATACTCTTTGTATCCTGCGAATTTATCTTCAAACAAGGAGATATTAAACACCTCAAATCCCAAATCCCATTGATTGGATAAAAACCATTTGGGCAAGTCGTCCGCCGGCTCTTTGAAGAGTGATACGCTTTGCATATTGATTTGTAAATAATGCGCCTGCCCCAATAGAGCCAATGCTGTACGCCCACCAATATGAACGCTGTGATTGGACTGTTGCTGCAAAGAAGCCAATGCACCGAATATCAAGGAATCGTTATCGCTTTTGAGCATTGCGCCTTTACCTATCAATTTCAAC
>BNXY01000214.1 GCA_025999935.1 Bacteroidia bacterium
GAATTTTGGACAGGAACCGGTTGAAATGATTTCAGACTGTCGGCCATTACTATCAAATTATCCAGCATGACATCGTAGCTGTCAGACAATTCAAATGATTTCACAAATTTTTTTCCGGCGACCGACTTATTTTCGTATGCCATTGCAGCTCCGAATTTATACTTGAAACCTTCTTTAGCATCTTCAAACAGGGGCTTCAAATGATGTATCGCGCTGACGATGGAGGGGTAATTGCTAAAAACCTGCTCCTGGCCTTCAAAAACGAATACAACATTCAATTTTTTCAATTCTTTCTCCAGTTCCTTGAAACGGCTATACATGATTTTATTCCCATTCACATTGTAAACATAGTTGTCTGTTTGATCTACAACCGGTAGCGGTATCCCCGTCTTAAATTGGACAGCAGTATCCGTTTGGCAGTATGAGATGACAGGACTGTATTTTAGCGCTGCATTGCGGGAGGATATGGACTGCCATTCATCCAATTCCATTTCCGGAATATTCAAGGTATCTTTACCGGTCTTTTCCGTAAACAGTACTGAGTCAGCCAGAACAGACTGTATATCGACATGCAGCAACTGTCCAATATGCTGTACCAGCGAAGTATGTATCCATCCCAGGACTTCGGTCTGTACGCTATCCGGAGAAAGTATGGTTTTCCTTGCAACCAGTGTTTTTTCCATGTCTTGCGATAATTTAAGCGTGTACAGTATTTCATATAAGGGGATGTGTCCATTCTCAACACTTAAATTGGGATTTTTGAATACCTTTACAGAATCGGAGGTAAAAAACAGCAGGGGATCAACTATGGAGGTCGTATCGGTAATTATGCTTACCTGCTTGTTTTTGAATCCTGTTGCAATATCAGTAACGGATTGTTTGGTCAATAACAGCCGTGATTTATGCATCCAGCCATAATACTGCGCCTTTTTGCGGTCTTTTATTTTGTTGCGAAACAAATTATCTTCCACAATGGAAAGATCGCATTTTACCAGGCAGAGGTAATCGCCTTTTTCTCCGATAACAAAAAACGGCTGGAGAAAGTCAACTTCCTTGAATTTGACTTTTCCTCCCGGATTACGATAACTGATATTGTTATCCCTGTCGGAAAAAACGATCCACGACTCTTTGTTAAACTCATTGCGGGGAGCGAGAATCGGTTCTCCACAATAATTTACGCTATATTCCCTCGGCGTTTTTCTCAAACGGGTAAAATAATTAATCGGTCCGCAGGAAGAAAGTAAAAGTACCAAAACAAACAAACCTGCGGTATATTTTTTTCTAAATAACATATCCTTAAAATTTATTGTTTACTGACGTGAAATTTGAGTTACATATAACTTTTGATAACAATTGGGATTGGCGTCATCAGTCACCACTACAACCTCCAGAATTGTTGTATTATTTTCGTGACCAATTATTTTAAGTCCCTGGCAATAAGAATAAAAATCATTCCTCTTATCATTATTGATGAAAACAATTACTTCCGGATTATTGCACAAATACTTGCCCATAATGTGGTTGTAATTTGGATTAAACGGTTTTCCATCCACAATTGCTTGCAGTTTTTCCCGGATGTCATTTCCGTTCTTTTTTTCATTATCTTCTTCTACTTCAATAGATTCCGGAAAAATT
>BNXY01000215.1 GCA_025999935.1 Bacteroidia bacterium
AACCATCGACCTGTCCGCAAATGCCCGGAATGAGTTTGTCTTGCATTTCTTCCGGAGAGGCAACCATGATGTCGCAAGTGGAAGTGCCGATGACACGCACAAACGTTTTCGGCTTGATTTCGGCTCCGACAGCTCCAAAGTGGCAATCGAAAGCGCCCACGCCGACTATCACGTTGGCAGTCAAGCCCAATCGTTGCGCCCATTCGGCGCTCAGATTGCCAACTTGGGTATCGCTCGTGTAAGTCTTTTCAAACAGACGGCTTCTGAATCCTTTCAACAACGGATTGATAGCCGTCAGAAATTCTTCTGGAGGAAGTCCGCCCCATTTTTCATGCCACAAGGCTTTATGTCCGGCGGCGCAACGACTGCGAACAATTTCTTCGGGTTTTGTTTTTCCGGTAATTAATGCCGTCATCCAGTCGCAATGTTCCACCCAACTAACTGCCTCTTTGCGGATGTTTTCGTCCACGCTCAACACGTGACTGATTTTTGCCCAGACCCATTCGCTGGAATAAATTCCGCCTTCGTAAGCCGTATAATCAATGTCGCTTTTCTTCGCTAACTCGTTGATTTTCGCAGCTTCCGCAATGGCGGTGTGGTCTTTCCACAACACAAACATGGCGTTGGGATTTTCGGCATATTCGGGAAGTAAAGACAATGGCAAACCGTTTTTGTCAATCAACACAGGTGTTGAACCGGTGGTGTCGAAAGATATGCCCACTACTTTTTCGGCTGTTCCGGCAGGTGATTTGCTCAACGCTTCTTTCACGGATTCTTCCAATGATTCGACATAATCCAAGGGATGCTGACGATATTGGTTTTTCGCCGGAACGCAGTATTTTCCTTCTTTCCAGCGTTTATAATATTTTACCGAAGAGGCGATTTCCTTACCGGTTTCTGCTTCTACGATGACGGCGCGAGCGGAGTCGGTGCCGTAGTCTAAACCTATTACATATTTCATAAAATTCATATTGTCTGAACCTTTTGTCTGAACCTTGATTTTAATAAGATTTTTAGGATTTTGCAAGATTATTTTTGAATTTGAAATAATCTTGATAATCTTTTTAATCTTGAAAAAATCGTGGTTCAGAACTATTTATAATACACTTCATTGACTTTCAACTCAAACTTGAGTTTGCTAATAGTCGTATCATTGTCAATAGTAAGCAATTCGATGCCGGCAATTTCGGCATAATCTTCCAAATGCTCAACCGTCAGCGAGTAGGAAAAACTGGAATGGTGTGTTCCACCTGCTAAAATCCAACCTCCTGCGCCAATTTCCAAATTTGGCTGCGGTTTCCATAAAGCGCAGGCAACCGGCAATTTCGGTAAATCTTTCGGTTCAATCACATCCACTTTATTGACAATCATGCGGAAACGGTTGCCCATATCCACGATGGTGGCGGCGATTCCTTCGCCGGGATGCGCTTGGAACACCAGACGGGCGCAAGTTCCCGCATCGCCGATGCCCAGGAAATGCACTTCGATACGCGGTTTTTTGGCTGCTATTTCGGGATTGATTTCCAGCATGTGCGCTTGCAGCAGGGCGCCAACAGCGAAGACTATCTATTCGGAAAAGGCGAACCCTGGTACATCATCGGTGCGGCTATTTTTGCCGCCAACATCGGCTCGGAA
>BNXY01000216.1 GCA_025999935.1 Bacteroidia bacterium
ATAATAACTCCATTTCAAAAGTAGTTCTCGATCAGATACCGCCTCGTTTTTTTTCCGCCGCTTTAAAAATGAATAATACGTTCTACGTATTTGGCGGAAAAGGAAGTAAAACCGGTCGGCAGGAAATTTCTCCGCGAAATTATTACGATCTCTACTCGGTAGATTTGTCAACATTGAAAACCACTAAAATATTGGAATTGAGCTATGTTGAAAAAGAACTTCTTCTCGGCGAAAATATGGTTTACGATGAAAAAGACAGTTGCTTTTATTTGATTACCGATATAAATGATTTTACGTTGATAAAACTTGAAAAAACGAAGGATTATTATGTTGAGCTGTCATTACCGAGCCAAGAAAAGATGCAGGGAAATATTCATTATCGAAATTTATATTTGTCGCCCGATCGTCAACAATTTTATACTTTGTTAAGTACGTATGCCGAAAGAGATAGTTTTCAAATAGGTCTTTATTTCCTTAATTATCCACCGCTTGACTTGCATTTTGCTAAAGTGGAGGTTCAAAAGGACAATCCGAATGTATTTTTGATTATTTGCTGCATTATTATTCTGCTTACGACAGGCGTCGTTTCCTTGTATTGCCTCTATCGGTTCAGGAAAAAGCGAAAACTCAATAACGCCATTGATGTTGTTTTTTCCAACACGCAACCAGCAAAAGAAATGAAGAGCGCTTATTATGATTTTTCCAAGCAATCCATTTGTTTCTTGGGCGGATTTACGGTTATGGACAAAAACGGATTTAATATTACGAAACAATTTTCCCCCACGCTGAAGCACCTCCTTTTATTATTAATTCTTTCGATGGAAAAAGATACGAATGGGATTACCAGTAAGAATTTGACTAAAATTTTATGGGTGGATAAAAGCAATGTATCGGCTAAAAATAATCGAAATGTATATATAAGCAAACTTCGGGTTGCATTGGAAAACGTTGGAGATGTAGAAATTTCCAATGTAAACGATCTCTGGAAAATAAATCTTGACCTGATTAACTGCGATTATACGGAAGCTTTTAAATTATTCGCGCTTGTAAAAACACATCAATTCAAAAATAAAACAGACATAATCAAGTTAATCGAAATTTTGTATAAAGGAGCGATGTTGCCGAATACGGAAATAGATTGGATAGATAGTTTTAAAAGCGATTTCTCCAATCTGACCATTGATGTTTTGACCGCTTTATCACAACATACCGAATATTACCAATTAGATGATTCACTCAAACTTAAAATAGCAGAAATTCTCTTTCATCACGATTATCTGAATGAAGATGCGCTATTTATAAAAATCTGGGTGTATTTTAACGCCGGGAAAAAAGGAATTGCAAAGAATTTGTATGAAAGTTTTTGCAAAGAATATTTTTCTTTGATGGGAACAAAATATAAATGGTCCTTCTCCGATATTTTAGCCAGGAAAAATATTTGAATTTTTTTTAATTAAATTTAAAATATTAATCAAAATTTTAATCGGTTTATTAATACTCAAATTTTACTTTTGCCTAATACCTCAATTAAGGTATTCAAATTGCATATACAAAAATTGCATTAAAAAATAGCATACACAGTCGATTTGTTTATAATAAATTTATTACCATAGTAAGAAAAACATATATAG
>BNXY01000217.1 GCA_025999935.1 Bacteroidia bacterium
CGTTAATCATGGTTCAGACAAATTCCTGCACGCAGGACGACGACGTAGAGACGCGATTAATCGCGTCTCTACAAATTAACGTAATCGCACAGGACTTCGCGTCCGGCAATCCCGAAACACGCGCTTCGGAAAGCGGCTATGTCACCACCTTCACTTCCGGCGACAAAATCGGCATTACCGTTCTTTCAAGCGCCAACGCCATTTTGCAGGACAACATTCCCTGTACCTACGACGGCACAGCGTGGACGCCCGACGGCGCAGCGACGATAACCACCGCCACCGGCACAACCTACCTTGCTTATTACCCGTACAGCGCGGCAATGAACGGCAAGAAGACGGCAGCCGAAATCCTCGCCGCCTTCACGCCCAAAACCGACCAGAGCGCATACACCGACTACACCGCCTCCGACCTGATGACCGGCACCGGCGCGGTAGCCAGTACAACGCTCACTATCGGGCTGGCTCACGCTCTTGCATTGATAGAAGTGTCGCTGCCCGCAACCGCAACCGCCGTAACCTTAAAAGCAGGAACAACCGCCGTTACGCCCTACAAAAGCGGCGCCGGCTACCGCTATATAGCGAAACCCCAAGCAGGCGTAACCCTGAGCGGCGGCTATACCTACCTCGGTGAAACCCTGACATGGCAAAAAACAAGCGTAACGCTGACGGCTGGGCAATACACAAAAATGGAGGCAAAAGCCGCTATCTTCGATATCAGGGACATCCCCGTAGCCTTTATCCCCAAGGGGACGTTTATGATGGGCAGCCCCGCAAGCGAGCCGAACCGCAATAGTACTACTGAAACGCAGCATCAGGTAACTTTGACCAAGGATTTTTATATGAGCAAATATCCGGTTACGAACGCCCAGTATGCGGCGTTCCTGAATGCTAACGGCATCGACAACAACGGGCAGGGCAGCCTGACAAGCGACGGGGTACAAACCTATATCCGCGACTGTACACAGGGCAGCAGCCATCAATGGGGCGTGAGATGGAACGTTGACAAATGGGAGCCTGCTTCGGGCAAGGAAAATTTTCCGGTGATTTATGTTAGTTGGTACGGAGCAAAAGCATTTGCCGGGTGGGTTGGCGGCTCGTTGCCGACCGAGGCGCAATGGGAGTATGCCTGCCGTGGCGATTACCCGGATAAGGCTACCGAGGTCAATACCCTGCCTTTCGGTATCGGCACGGGCAGGAAACTGACAGGCGATATGGCTAGTTTTTATGCAACGTATCCTTACGATTTGGATAATGGGCATTCGGGCGACTATTATGATGCATCGCAAAGCAGCCTCGTCGGGGGAACCACCGCCGTTGGCAGTTATCCTGATGCAAACAATTACGGCCTTTACGACATGCACGGCAATGTATATGAGTGGTGCAGCGACTGGTACGAAAGTTACGACAGCGACCCTGTTATCGATCCTGCCGGCTCTACTACTGGCTCCGACCGCGTGCTTCGCGGCGGCAACTGGAGCGTCCTCGCTCAGTATTGCCGCTCCGCGTTTCGCTACAGAGACGCTCCCGACTTCGCTAGCCACGACATCGGGTTCCGCGTCGTGTTTGTCCCTTAGTTTCATCGGTCTTTGAGCAAGGGAGCCTGCCAAAGAGCAAGCGAGGG
>BNXY01000218.1 GCA_025999935.1 Bacteroidia bacterium
ATATTATTTTATGTCTTAACGATATTTGTTGTGATTCCTCTGCAAGCACAGGCAGACAATGAGTCTTTTGTGCTCGTAATTGATCCCGGACATGGGGGAAAAGATCCCGGCGCTATCGGCAGAAAAGGAAAAGAAAAAGACATTAATCTGGCCGTCGGCAAGCTTTTAGGGCAATACATTTCGGCAGAACACCCTAATGTAAAGATTGTTTACACACGCAATAAAGATATTTTTATCGGTTTGAAAGAAAGAAGCGAAATTGCCAACAAGTCGAACGCTAACCTATTCATTTCCATTCATACCAATGCCGTGAGTAAAAATTCCGGCGTAAAAGGCGCCGAAGTATATACATTCGGACTTTTGAGCACAAACGAAAACTTTGAAGTAGTAAAAAGGGAAAACTCCGTCATCCTTTTAGAAGATAATTACGAACAAAAATACGAAGGCTTCGATCCTGCGTCGTCCGAATCTTACATTATGTTTGAATTTATGTCAAACAAATATGCGGAACAAAGTGTTAATTTTGCATCATTGGTTCAAAAAGAATTGACGAAAACCGCCAAACGGTATGATAGAGGCGTTAAACAGGCGGCTTATCTGGTTTTGAGAGAATCAACCATGCCGAGAATTTTGGTTGAACTCGATTTTATAAGCAATCCGGAGGCGGAAAATTATCTTTTGAGTAAAACGGGACAAAACGTTTTAGCCCGCTCTATCTGCAATGCTTTTAACAAATATAAAAAAGATTTCGACCGAAGAACGGACGCTGTGCTACCCGATCTGACGGCTTCAAATAAAGAGGAAACTCCGGTGAAAGTAGAAACCGAAAAAAAAGTCAGAGAGGATGTAAAAACGGAAAAGCAAGCGGAAGAAACGGTAAGCCCTCAAAAAGAATCCGATTCCGGAAAAAAAGTATATAAAGTGCAAATTTTGGCTTCTACAAAAAAGATACCGGAAAAATCGCCGGAATTAAAAGGCTATAAGGTAGATTTTTATGTGGAAAAAAATTGGTATAAGTACACTTATGGCGAATCGTCCGACCGGAACGAAATTGAAAATATCAGAAAAAAAATTACAAAAGATTTTAAAGGCGCATTTATTATTACCTTCGTGGATGGCGTAAAAGTGCCGAATAAATAATTAATTATATATGAAACCCGCATGTTTAATAAACACCATAGAGGATGAAAATTCTCAAATTGGCACATTTTCAAATTTTCAAATTATTTTCGCATGAAAAAGTATTTTACAAAAGAAATTACAACAGGTTTAATTACCATTATCAGTTTGGTCGCACTCTATTTTGGGTTGAATTATTTGAAAGGCGCCAATATTTTCAAACCGACCAATCATTATTATGTCCGAATGTCGAATGTCAACGAATTACAAAATTCAAGTCCGGTTTATGTGGAAGGTTTTAAAGTCGGATTGGTCAAATCCATTGAATATGAATACAACAACCATGGAAATATTGTTGTGTTGATTAGTTTGGACAAAAAAATGAAAGTGGAAACCGGCAGTTATTTTGAACTGAAATCGGGATTGACTTCCGGCGCTTATTTAAACCTGATACCTAATAAATATGT
>BNXY01000219.1 GCA_025999935.1 Bacteroidia bacterium
ATCAGCCCTCGTTAGAGAAATTTGAAAGCCGGATTATTGTATTTGAATGAAAGGTCAAAACCCAAAGCTACATGGTCGGCCATTTCCTGTACGGATGCCGGAGCCAAGGTAATCAGGCGATAATCGCCGTGACCGCCACCCTTAACTGTTTGAAAATAATCGGCTTGGCTCGGTTGAATTGTTCCCAGACCGGGGCCGCCGCGCATTACGTTTACGATTAAAGCAGGTAATTCTGCGCCTGCCATATAGGAAATTCCTTCCTGTTTCAAACTGATTCCGGGACTTGATGAAGAGGTCATGACCCGTTTGCCGCAGGCTGCTCCGCCATAAACCATATTGATGGCCGAAACTTCACTTTCTGCCTGAAGCACGACCATTCCGGTAGTTTCCCAAGGTTTTTCATCCATGAGGGTTTCCATGATTTCTGACTGAGGAGTAATGGGATACCCGAAATATCCGTCAACGCCGTAGCGAATTGCCGCATGGGCAATCGCCTCATTTCCTTTCATTAATTTTACTTCTTCTGCCATGATTTTTTAGATTTTAACCTTATAGATAGTAATACATCCGTCCGGACAAACATATCCGCAATTGGCGCATCCGATGCACTCATCCGGATTTTTCATTTGCGCAAAGTTATAGCCTTTGCCGTTCACTTCTTTTGACAATTCCAAAACATCGCAGGGACATGCCACGACACACAAGTCGCATCCCTTGCAGCGTTCGGTATTGACAACCACTGTTCCTTTTATTTTCGCCATATTTCCTTTATTTTTTACTTAATATATATCCCTAAACCTTAAATTTTAAACTCGAAACCCTAAAAATCCGGATATTGTTTATTCAATCGAACCAACTCCTTATTTAAATCTCCATCCGGGTCTTCTGTTGCATCAATTCCTTCTATCAAAGTCAATTTTGCTTTTTTGTATTCTTCCAAACTAAGATAAAATGAACTTTTGTAAAAATACAATGAATGCATGGTCGGCATTAATTGAATGGCATAGTTGATGTATTTTAAGGCTTCATCCCAATTTTCTATTTGTGAACACAATTTGGCGGCAATCAGATTGACCATGTGACTATCCGGATACAAAATTAAGTATTCTTTTGTTTTTTCCAATGCTTTGTTGAAATTGTCATTTTTTTGATACGCATGAATCAAGTGCATCAAATTTTGTTTGGGATCATATCCCAACGATTGCGCATATTCGAATGCTTCAATGGATTTTGCCGTTTCATCTATTTCTTGAAAAACGATTCCTTGCCGATGCCAGGTTTCAGCATCCAGAGGATTCAATTTTTGGATGATTTCGGTTAATTCAATGACATTGTCTTTTTCCCCCATGGATAAATAACATTGCAGTTGAAGCCAGCAAAAATCAACTTCTCCGCCCAATAAACCAATGGCTTCCTGAATGACGTCTATGGACGATTCGAACAAATCCACTTCAATTAAGGCTTCTCCCATTGCTTGGTAAATGATGGATAAATCTTCCCGGTCGTTGGCATATTTTGTTTTGAGTTTTCGGAAGAAGAAAAAGGCTTCATCTTCCATTCCCAAATGAAGGAGCGCAGTTAAT
>BNXY01000220.1 GCA_025999935.1 Bacteroidia bacterium
TAAAAATATCTGAATATGAAAAACATTGCCATTCCAAACACAGAATTAACATCCTCCAATATCATTATGGGATGTATGCGCATCAATACGCTTTCTCTAAAAGAAATCGACACATTGGTTAAAACAGCTTTAGATCAAGGAATTAATTTTTTCGACCATGCCAATGTTTATGGAGGTGGCGAATGTGAAACGCTTTTTTCCAAAGCCGTCGGATTGACTCCTGCGTTTCGCGAAAAACTGATTATTCAGAGTAAATGCGGAATCCGGAAAGAAGAAACCGTATATTATGATTTCTCCAAAGAAAATATCTTAGAATCGACGGATGCCATTTTGCACCGTTTGAATACAGACTATTTGGATGTGCTGTTGTTACACCGTCCCGATACTTTGGTTGAACCGGAAGAAGTAGCTGAAGCATTTGAAATCCTACACACTTCAGGAAAAGTGAAATATTTCGGTGTTTCCAACAGTAATCCGAATCAAATCGAATTGCTAAAAAAATATGTATCCCGTCCAATCATCTTTAATCAATTGCAATACAGCGTTGTACACACTCCATTGATAGATCAGGGAATTGCAGTAAATATGGCCATCGACCAATCTGTTGACCGCGCCGGACAAACGCTGGACTATTGCCGTTTGAACGAAATTACGATACAAGCATGGTCGCCGTTCCAGAAAGGATTTTTTGAAGGCCCCTTCTTCCAACATCCGGAATACGGAGATTTGACCAATGCCTTAATGAAATACGGAGAAAAATACGGTTTGGACGTAACCGGGGCTGCCGTAGCATGGATACTTCGTCACCCGGCGAATATGCAAGTGGTTTTAGGCACTACCAAACCGGAAAGAATCATAGCAGCCGGCAAAGGTTCCGGCGTTCCGATGAGTAGGCAGGAATGGTACAATATTTACCAAACAGCCGGGAATATGATTCCGTGAAACAGATAGAAAGTTTTTAAAAGGTTTTTTTGTGAATATTCCAGAAAAATGTTTATCTTTGCAATCATAATTTTCCTTAAAGTCCTTAAATTCTTTTTTTAAGGACTTTAAGAAAAATAAAGAATTTAAACCAATAAAAGCGGTTGTAATTTTGCAATCAACAACTATTGCAAGGCTGGCAAAATATGCTCCCAAACCAATTTGATTCCCTTATCCATATTGTTCATACCGGCGGTAATGGCGACGACTGCATTTTTCTCCGGAAAAACGAAAATAAATTGTCCGGAAGCGCCGTCTGCCCGGTAAGCATTGTGCTTGCAACGCCACATTTGATAGCAATAACCCTGTCCCCATTCGTTATCGGAATAATCGCCTTCTTCCGAGGCGCCTGCGGGACGGGATTTTATTTTGGCGGTGGATGCCTGTTCTACCCAACCTGCCGGTAAAATCTGTTTGCCGTTCCATTTGCCTAATTGAAGGAATAATTGGCCAAACTTGGCCATGTCTTCCGTCTTGATGTACAAACCCCAGCCGCCCGTGTTGATGCCTTGCGGATTTTCTTCCCAATAGATGTCCTTGATATTCAATGGTTCAAATAAACGGGGTGTCAGATAATCGAATATTTTTTGTC
>BNXY01000221.1 GCA_025999935.1 Bacteroidia bacterium
TTAAATATTTATTAAACAAACAATTAAAAATTACGAAAATGAAAAGAAATGTTTTTTCGGACGGATTTATCGCCCTTGCAATTCTGTTTTGCCTGCTGTCGTCCAATTTTACGGCACAGTCACAAACCCATGAGAGCCACGATTCCGCTCAAAATGTGAGCGTTACCGAAGACGGGCAATGTGTTAATCTGGGAAAGTTCCTGCAAGATGAATTTTCCAAAAACAGTAAGGTGTTAAAAGATAATCACACCATTCGTATTGTGGGCGTACAGGAAAAGGATGCCATCGTGAGGGCTTTGAATATTTGTATCAAGCTCAAAGCGAATGAGGCGGACAGTGACGGAAAAGATTTAATCTATGAACTGCCGGACGGTTTGGGAAGCATTGTTATACAGGAAGTCAAGAAGAACGACATTTATCTGAAAGTGAAATTGATTACCGCTTGCGACAAACTGCCCTTTACTGAAATTTGGTATGTAAGTTTAAGCCGCTATAACAAGGGCTAAGCAGCCGTTAAAAAACACAGGGTCATGAAAAGAACAGTTATTTTCTTCTTAATGGTGGTATGCCTGTCCGCTTTCGCTTTCGCCTACGGATTTGAGGGCAATGACGACAATGTTACGCGGGATTATTACGTGCAACTCTATACTTCGCAACCTTATATACCCGATTTCAAAATGGTTTTCCAAACGGAAAGCGACAAGGCGGATTACAAGAAACTGCGCGAGTATCTGAACAACAAGGAGGAAATCTTGCGTATCATCCGGATGGCGGGCGACGAGTATTATTACGGCTTGTCTTACAGCAAACTGTATGCTATTGATTACATCCAGAGTCTGGAAGAGGATTTGAAGATGCGCGACCCTAACGAAAGGATGCTTTTAAGGCTCAATTCTGTCAGACCCAACTTCGATTACAACGGAGAATTCAGCGTAGGCTATATAGAATTGGAAATCATGCCCACGATAAAGGCACGTTTCGCCGAGGCAGCGAGCCGCGACAGCTTGAATCAGATTACCTACATGCAGATACAAAGGAACGTGTCAGCCATACAGTTGGACGTTTTCCAGGCGGAACAGGCTATTTACGCCTCTTTGTCGCCCGAATTTAGGAATCAGGATTTTCGGATTTGGATAAGCCTCACTTTTTCGGGATTGATAGCCGTCCTGCTGCTGGCTTTCTTCTTTATCATTTTCAAACGCTCGGATGCTAATTTGTCGCAGTTGTTGTTGAGCGGAGCGGGTTTGCAGTTCATTACCGTGTTCATCCTGATTATCGCCATCATCCTGTTCGGCATTTTGAATGTGCTCGGCGGCAGCGAATTAGCCGCTATCCTGTCGGGAATATCCGGTTATGTGCTGGGTAAAGGCGGTGAGGTTATTGCGGACAAAATGAAAACAAAAGAAAACACTGTACCGCCCGTTCAAGAAAATCCGAATAAAGATACCGTAGGGGATGAGCCGGAAACATATCTGCAACCGGAAGAAGAACGGCGTCAGCCGGAAATAGCAGAAGAAAAACAGCCGGAGGAAACCGAAGAGGAAGAAAAGTTCTTTCCGGGTGGAAGTT
>BNXY01000222.1 GCA_025999935.1 Bacteroidia bacterium
ACCCGATATGGGACTTGCTTGCCGGTAGCGACGCCGACGGCAAAACCTGGGTTTAGGCTACGGGAAGTCCGGAAACCGGATGGGCGAGTTTACCCGGTTTCTTACTTGGTCGAGGTAAACCTGTGCATTGGCGCTGCCTAATTCGGCTCCCATCAGCAAGAGGTCGGCATAACGAATTACCACTTTGTCTTGATAGTTTTCCGAAGCGTAGTCAGGCCCCATGTTATATCTTTTAGCCCAATATCCTTGAATACCGCTACCATCGTCTTTATTCACATTGATAGGTATGTATTTTTTTTGGAATAAATGCGTGTCTTCCATCTGGTGGTCGCCGTCGTCGAAATAAGCGATCTGTTCGGACGGATCATCCACGTCCAAGATGGATGCTTTTTTGCGCAGGTCATTATCAGGCCATTGCTCGAAGGTGGTTCGGTTGACCGTAACACAACCCCAACCCTGACCGAATGGGAAACAATTTGTATAGTCGCTGGGTTCTTGATAGCGCAAGCCGAAGAAAAGCACATCCAAGTTACGGCCTTGTCCGTTGGTACTTGCATGTTTGATAGAGAAAATCGTTTCTTGGTTGTCGTTTTCATCCACCCAGCTCAAACTGTTGTCTTTGGTGTAGCTGTAGTCCGGACTGGCGGTATATAACCATAAGTTGCGGAAATCAGAAACCAAACCGTGTCCGCTATTTGCCACACAATCGTCCACATATCCTACTACTTGCGCTTTAGTCAATTCTGTGCCATCCGCCATTGTGATGCCAGCTTTGTTGTAATAACCGGTATAGAACAAAAATGCGCGAGCGAGAAGGGCTTCTGCCGCCCATTTGGTTGCATGTCCCAAAGTGTTTTTGTCTATATTCTGGTATTTAACGGCAGGAATTAATTCGATGGCTGTTTTCAGATCAAGCGCGATTTGTCCGAACAATTCTTCCGGAGATGCTTTCGGATTGTTTTGTGGAACAGGGTCTAAAATCAAAGGCACTGTGCCGAACATACGGGCAAGATCAAAATAGAAATAAGCTCTCAGGAAATGCGCTTCGCCCGCAGTGCGATTCTTTTGTTCGTCATTATCCCAAGCCACTTGGTCGATAGAGCTAAGCAGGAAGTTGGCGCGGTTTACGCCATTATAATATTTACGCCAAGGTTCCAAATACATATTTTCCTCATCCTTTTTGTAGTTTGCTATGGCACGAATGAACCGGTCGTCCAAACCACCGGCGCCCAACCGATCGTCCGACATGGCTTCCGATACCAACAGTATGGAATGTCGGGGATTGTTGTTTACCACCAATACTTTGTACGCAGCCGTTAATACTTGCGCCGCATCACTCGATTTTTGCGGAAAACTTTGACTGTCCTTTTTTGTTAAATTCTCAGTGTCGAGAAAACTCTCCGAACAACCGATAACAAAAAAAGTCATTAATATGATTGATAATATCTTTTTCATAATGTGTTGTTTATTAAAATACTATATTTGTTCCTAAGATAAATGTACGAGCGCCGGGATAATAACCCAAGTCAATACCGGAAGCCCAAGAGCGATACAGTTCGTATTTTCCG
>BNXY01000223.1 GCA_025999935.1 Bacteroidia bacterium
TTGAAATATTTTTGAAATTTCTTAATAAACCCCGATGTGGAATAATTAGCCAAAGCCGCTAACTCCTGAACATTCTTTACCGAACGATAATTATCCATGACGTTTTTTTTGAATTGGATATTCTTTGAAAATATACTGTACAAAAATCGGGCTAAATCCTCTTTCTTATAATATGTAAGCAATAATAAAAAAAACTCATGCCGTTTCAATTCAAAAAAATAGTCGGAATTCAGACCATCTTTTATGCAAGTACTCAGCAAAGAGAGATAATGCAATATTGTTTTTTTTACGGGAAGTTTCGTTATTCCATCCTGAAAATCGTCATTTTGCGGAAATAATTCATTGATGATGGCTTGCTCTGAAAATAATGATTCAATAGGAATCCGGCATGTCATCATGTATGCCGGTTCCAAAACTTTTATTTCACACGAAAAATTATCCGGGATGATAAACATTTCCTTTGGATAGATGGCGTACTTTTCAAGATCATTGATCAGAATGTCAATATGCCCTTTTATTACACAGTAGATAATCGCTTCCGGATGATTTTTTTTTTCAATATGATAATGTTTGGGAAAATAAAAACTTTCCCAGACATTCTGAAATTTCGGTTGCGGCGGCAAATTTTCTGAAAAACGATTTTCCTGATTTAGAATCATCATTATCAATGGCATTTTAAAAACAGAGGAGGCATTTTTTAAAAGCGCCTCCTCCATCTCTAATCATTTCTTACTGTTTTTTTAGTCAACAAAATCGATCGTTTCCTCGCCGATTATTTGACGCAAGGTATTTTTCATTTTCACGGACTGGATGAACAAATCGTGTTCGGCAATATGTTCGTTGTCGTGCATCGGACTCTTGAAATAGAACGATAGCCACGATTGAATTCCGCTGAATCCGGCACGTTTGGCCAAGTCGGACAGCAACACCAAGTCCAGACACAAGGGAGCGGCCAAAATAGAGTCGCGGCACAAGAAATCTACTTTCAACTGCATCGGGTAGCCCAACCAGCCAAAAATATCAATGTTGTCCCATCCTTCTTTATTGTCCTTGCGCGGCGGATAATAATTAATACGCACTTTGTGGTAAATATTTCCGTACAATTCGGGATACAAATCCGGTTGCAGAATATTGTCAATTACCGATAATTTAGATACTTCCTTCGTTTTGAATGAACCCGGATCGTCCAATACTTCGCCGTCGCGATTTCCCAGTATATTGGTCGAAAACCAGCCGCTCAAACCGAGCATACGGGTTTTCAACATGGGAGAGAGCACGGTTTTCATCATGGTTTGACCCGTTTTAAAGTCTTTACCGCAGATAGGCGTTTGTGTTTGCGCCGACAAATCCCACATCGCCGGAAAATCAACCGTTGTGTTGGGAGCGCCATTGATAAACGGAACACCTTCTTCCACTGCCGCATAAGCATAAATCAACGACGGAGAAATTTGGTCGCTATTCGGCTCTTTCATGGCTTTTTGCAAAGCGGGAAGCGAGTTATGTACCTCTGAAAGGGGTAAATAAACTTCCGTAGAACCGCACCAAATTACCACGATACGGTCGCAGT
>BNXY01000224.1 GCA_025999935.1 Bacteroidia bacterium
GAGTCGCGGTCAAGGTGGAAATCAGGACGGTGTGCAGTTTGAAGTACCTTGAGCGCTGCATTAAAACTCTTTTTTGTACGGTTGCTCGTGTAAATCCGGTGCGGTTTAAGGTAAGCGCCGGTAAACAGCACGCCGTTGGAATGCGACTGTAGATAGATTTTCCTGGGATGCAGTTTCAGGTTTAACAGGCTGCTCAGAAAGGATTTTATTTTCGGTATTGCCGCCTTCAAAACTTTTTTGTCGGTATGAACGAGATAAAAATCATCGACATAACGACCGTAATGTTTGAAT
The DNA here is from genome assembly GCA_025999935.1 of Bacteroidia bacterium. Taxonomy (GTDB): domain Bacteria; phylum Bacteroidota; class Bacteroidia; order Bacteroidales; family Azobacteroidaceae; genus Azobacteroides. The sequence continues at coordinate 292 of BNXY01000224.1, forward strand.
TTCAGTTCCCGTTTCACATAATTGTCAAAAGGCGTCAGGAAAATATTGCTGAACATCTGGCTGGTCAGATTGCCTATCGGAAGTCCTTTGCCTTCCGGCGAATGAAACAGACTTTTGCTCAAAGGCAAGCCCTGCCAGTCGCTTTCCGTTCCCTTGATCCGGTAATTTTTTGCCGGGTCGTTGAAGATAATGACTTGCGCCAGATACAAGACCAGATCATAATCCAGCAGGTTCTTCCATTTGACCCCCTCCGAATTTTTGCGGTTAGCGTAACGAAGCAGCGTGCTTTCTACCTGCCGGTAAAGGATGGAGCGGTCGATGCTCATAAAATAGCCTTCGAGGTCTAATTTCATAACAAAGCATGGGCGGGTGTAGTTGTCGGAACAACTGCGGATGTGGTGATCCAACCGTTGAACACCGTAATGAGTCCCTTTTCCCTTGCGGCACGAATAACTGTCGTCAATATAAGTATGCTCAAAAATAGGGTTCACGTAGTTGAAAAACAAATGATGAATCACCCTGTCCCTGAAATCTGCCGCAAAAATCTCCCGTTGAACAGGTTTAGAAACGATAAAAGCAACACTGGGCAACGGAGCATACGTCCGTTGGGTCAGTTGTTCGCACAAATCAAAAAGGTGATGTTCCAAATCCATCTCAAACCGCAACTGGTTTATCGTGTTGCGCTTGTGTTTCCGGGCGTCGTGATAGGCGCGATACAAATCTGCCAATAAATCATTCGCTTCCATATCTGTTCAGTTTATTTAGAGATAATATAAATAACTTTCTTTTTGACTGCAAAGATGCAACTTTTCTGCCTCATTTGCAACTTTTCTGCCTCATTTTTTGTACCCCCAGTCGCTTACCCCCAGTCGCCCTACGGGCTTCACTGTACCCCCCAGTCGCTTCGCTTCACTGGGGGTTATTCATATTCAAGCCCTTACGGGCTTCGTTAACACAAGACCGGAGGTCTTAAATATGAATAACCCCCAGTGAAGCGAAGCGACTGGGGGTATGAAGCGACTGGGGGTAAGCGAAGCGACTGGGGGTAAGACGATACACCTCTATCCCTGAACTCCGTAGGTGTTCAACCCTTTCAGGGTTGATGGTGGGATAGAGGCCTCTCTCGTACCCCCAGTCGCCCTACGGGCTTCACTGGGGGTTATTCATATTCAAGCCCTTACGGGCTTCGTTAACACAAGACCGGAGGTCTTAAATATGAATAACCCCCAGTGAAGCGAAGCGACTGGGGGTATGAAGCGACTGGGGGTAAGCG
>BNXY01000225.1 GCA_025999935.1 Bacteroidia bacterium
GATGCCTTCAAATTAGGTGGGTCGGCGTTTGCGCAATCCCTGAACCGTCTGGGCGATGAACCGCCCACCGTAAACGATGCGGAATATTTCAAAACGGTTTTCAATACCATTCAGGAATTGGTTGAAAAAGAACTGATTCTGTCCGGACACGATATTTCGGCGGGAGGAATGATTACCACCTTGCTGGAAATGTGTTTCGGAAACTTGGAAGGCGGTTTGGATGTTAATTTGGATAAACTGAAAGAGAAAGATTTAATCAAAATATTGTTCAGCGAAAATCCGGGTATCCTGATTCAGGTGGAAGACCGGAAAACCGTAGAGGACATCTTGGATGCCAACGAAATCGCTTATGCAAAAATCGGCAAACCCATTTCCGAGCGTCATATTCTGGTTTCCAAAAACGGCGTCCAATACCATTTTGGCATTGACTATATGCGCGATGTCTGGTATTCTTCATCCTATCTTTTAGACCGGCTCCAAAGCGGAGAAAAATCGGCCAAGGAACGTTTTCTCAATTATAAACGGCAGGTTTTAGTAACTAAATTCAATAAAGGTTTTACAGGAAAGCTGGCCGAATACGGTTTGAGCGCCGACCGGAAAGGCGCTTCGGGTGTTCGCGCCGCTATTATCCGCGAAAAAGGCACCAATGGCGACCGCGAAATGGCCTATTCCTTATATTTAGCGGGTTTCGATGTGAAAGACGTACACATGACCGATTTGGTTTCGGGACGGGAAACATTAGAGGATATTAATTTCTTGGTTTTCTGCGGCGGGTTTTCCAATTCCGATGTCTTGGGTTCGGCCAAAGGTTGGGCAGGCGGATTTTTGTATAACGAAAAAGCCAAAGAAACGCTCGACAAATTCTATGCCCGTCCGGATACGCTAAGTCTGGGAATCTGCAACGGTTGCCAGTTACTGGTGGAACTGAACCTGATTAATCCCAAGCATAAATCAAGGACACGGATGTTGCACAACGATTCGCATAAATTTGAATCGGGATTTGTGTCATTGACCATTCCCAAAAATAAATCCGTGATGTTCGGTTCGCTTTCCGGCAATAAATTAGGCATTTGGGTAGCGCACGGAGAAGGCAAATTCCGTTTTCCGATGCCGGAAAATAGATACCAAGTGGTGGCAAAATATTCCTACGACGAATATCCGGGCAATCCCAACGGGTCGGATTATTCGGTAGCCGGTATCTGTTCCAAAGACGGCCGCCACCTGGCGATGATGCCGCATTTGGAACGCGCCATTTTCCCATGGCAATGCGCCCATTATCCGGCCAACCGGAAAAAAGACGAAGTAACGCCTTGGATAGAAGCGTTTGTGAATGCCCGGAAGTGGATTGAGTCAACGACCAAATTGCGTTGAGTTTTTATCAAGTCTTTGATAATCGGATAAAGTAAAAAAGTACGCCCCAAATGTCTTTTTCGGCACTTGGGGAGTAACTCATTTAAATGGAACGAAAAGACTATTCTTTCGTTATTTGCGTACTTGTGTTTTTGTTTATTAGGATATGCGTTTTTGTTGTCTCATACGGACTAAGTTTAATTACC
>BNXY01000226.1 GCA_025999935.1 Bacteroidia bacterium
TATTTAGCTCAAATTTTTTTTTAATAATATGTTTCTTTTGTAGTCCGAGCATTTTTTTATTCTTTCCATATTTTTTTTTTTTTTCAAGCAGAAGACGGCATACGAGATTGCCTCTTGTCTCGTGGGCTACGTCTATGTCGATATTGATCCTAGCCAGGTCGATATCGGTACTTACGTGGAGAAAGCGAAGGAACTCGTAAATCAAAAAGTTCTGGTCCCAAGCGGCTACATCATTTCCTGGAGCGGCCAGTTTGAAAACATGGAGAGAGTGAAGGAGCGGTTGAAATTTGTAATTCCCATTACGCTTGTGCTCATCATCTTCCTTCTTTTTTTCAATACGAAGTCATGGCTTAAGACCGGAATCGTACTACTTGCGGTTCCGTTTTCTTTGATTGGTGCTGTGTGGTTGCTCGTTTTTCTCGGATACAATCTTTCGATTGCGGCGTGGGTCGGAATGATTGCTCTCCTGGGACTCGACGCTGAGACCGGCGTATTTATGTTGATGTATTTGGACCTGGCGTTTGACGATCGCGTGAGACGTGGAGAAATGCGAAACACATCTGACTTGAAGCACGCGGTTATCGAGGGCGCCGTTCATCGCGTTCGGCCCAAGCTAATGACGGTAGCGGCATTATTTATGGGCCTCATTCCGATCATGTGGTCTGTAGGTAGCGGTGCTGATGTCATGAAGCGAATCGCGGCGCCCATGATCGGCGGACTGTTCGCGTCGTTTCTGCTCGAACTCCTCATATATCCCGTGATCTTTTACCTATGGAAGGAACGAACTCATTTTCAAATGAAACCCAAGGAGGCTCTATGAAATCCCTTGTCGTGTGTTTTCTCTTATTTTCAAGTTCAATTGCTTTCGCCTCAGCAAGTAAGTCCAAAGTCATCGAACTCAAAGTAACCGAGAATGGATTTGAGCCTAATGCCATTGACGTGGAGCCCGGAACGTCGGTGACCCTAAAAGTTACGCGCGAGACTGATGCGACATGCGCCACCGCTATTCAGATTCCGTCCAAAAATCTTAAACGAGATCTTCCGCTCAACCGCAGTGTCAGCATCGAGCTCGGTAAGCTTGAAAAAGGCGAAATTCGTTTTGCATGTGGAATGGACATGCTGAGTGGAAAGATTCTGGTTCATTAAATAATCGAAGGGGAAAAATGAAACTACTGGCGCTCATTACAGTTGCATTATTAGCCAACACATCGGTTTTTGCTCACGAGGGCCACCATCACGGGACCCACACGCAGGAAACAAAAGATAAAGATTCGGAACCGACTGTCCAAAAAACTTATGCAGAAATTCAAGTCGAGTATCTAAAGTCCGTGAAGCCAATTTTCGATGCGAAATGCGCCGCCTGTCACTCCATCGATGTTGCAGCTCCCTGGTACGCCAAAGTTCCACTCGTTGGGTGGATCATCGAAAGCGATCGTAGCGAAGCAAAGGAGCACCTTGAAATTTCGAAAGGCTTTCCTTTTGCCGGACATGGAACGCCTGAAGAGGACTTGGATGCGATCGAGAAAGTGGTCTCGGAAAATGACATG
>BNXY01000227.1 GCA_025999935.1 Bacteroidia bacterium
GCCGTTTGCGGAATTATTACCGAATCTTGGGTGGGCCTTGGATCAGCTGCCGAATTGGCTAAAGCTACCGGCGATACTGCTGTGGTAGTAGCCACCGTCAGTATGTATTGCTTTTTGGTTGCCCGCTCGATATTGGCGTTGGGTGAGGCCGGAAATTTTCCAGCAGCCATCAAAGTAACGGCTGAATATAATCCGAAAAAAGACAGAGCATTTTCAACTTCTATCTTCAACGCAGGCGCATCGGTAGGAGCGCTTATTTCTCCGCTGACAATTCCGCCTTTGGCAAAAGCTTACGGATGGGAAATGGCCTTTGTAATCATTGGTGCGCTTGGTTTTGTTTGGATGGGATTTTGGATTTTTCTTTATGATGTTCCGGAAAAAAATAAATTTGTAAATAAAGCCGAGCTGGATTATATTGAACAAGATAAAGTCGAAGAAACCGAAAAACCGGCGTTGACCGCCGACGGTACCGAAAAGAAAATTAGTTTTCTTCAATCATTTACGTATAAACAAACATGGGCTTTTGCTTTCGGTAAATTCATGACCGATGGCGTGTGGTGGTTTTTCCTTTTCTGGACACCTTCGTATCTGAAAGCCAATTTTGGAATCAAAACCACCGAAGGTTTGGGTATGGGGCTTATTTTCACGCTTTATGCCATTACTACTGTGCTGTCTATCTATGGGGGCAAATTACCTACCATTTTCATCAATCGTTCCGGACAAAATCCCTACGCCGCACGTATGAAGGCCATGTTGATATTTGCATTTTTTCCGCTTTGTGTATTGTTGGCTCAACCCTTGGGCGAATGGTTTACACCTTCACTCGGACAGAATGCCGCTTGGCTGTCGGTCTTAATGATTAGTATGGGATGCGCTGCGCATCAGGCTTGGTCGGCAAATATTTTCTCATCAGTTGGCGATATGTTTCCCAAAAGCGCTATTGCTACCATTACAGGGATAGGCGGTATGGCAGGCGGATTGGGTTCCATGTTTATGCAAATGTCGGCCGGAAATTTATTTACTTATGCTGCCGGAAGCGCCATGCAAGACGGCAATTTGGTGGAAATGACCAAAGAGTTATTGGATCAAGGGTTTACCTACGTTCGTGAACCGATGACATTCCTTGGTTTTGAAGGCAAACCTGCCGGTTATTTCATCATATTCATTGTTTGTGCAGTAGCTTATTTGATTGGTTGGGTGGTAATGAAGGCGCTGGTTCCAAAATATAAACTAATTGTTGTTTAATAAAATAACCGTATTAATCACATGAAACATACATGTTTAGTAAACGCCATAGAGGATGAAAATTCTCAAATTGACAAATTATTAAATTTTCAAATTATTTTCGCATGAAATTTACAAAAATGCACGGAGCCGGAAACGACTACGTTTATGTTGATTGTTTCCGCGAAAAAGTAGAAAATCCGCAAGAATTAGCGATAAAAGTAAGCGACCGCCACAAAGGAATCGGTTCGGACGGGTTGATTCTGATTATGCCTTCCGATGTGGCCGATTTTCGGATGCGCATGTTCAATGCCG
>BNXY01000228.1 GCA_025999935.1 Bacteroidia bacterium
GATTAAGTTGGCGGATAGGCCGCCCGTTAATGTTTGATTTTGTTATCAGAATCCGGCGGGAAACCAAATGCGAATCCAGCATATCCCAATCTTTCTGTTCCATTTCAATGACTTTACCAAGAAAAGCAACCACCATTTCCCGGTTCCGCGGCGTAGTGGCCACATAAATCCGGTCATGCTCGTTCAAAACCGTTATGGAAGAAGCAATTTCTATCTGGTCGTTCTGCGTATGCAAAACACGGGAAATAACAAACCGGCGGTCAATCAAACGATGAATATCACCGATATTTTTCCCAAAAATGGCCGGATTACTTACCTCTACCGAAACCAATTCGATATGGTCTTCCCCGCTACCTGTCGATTTATTTAAATCTTCCGTTTCCTTGTCCGCACTCACTCTGAAAACATATTTTAACAACAGAATGGAAAATATAATTCCAATAACCGCCAACGGATAAGCAACGGCATAGCCCATGGCTATCGTGGAATCCCCTACCCCATTCATATCGGTAAATGCCTGTTGGGCAGCGCCCAAACCCGGTGTATTCGTGACGGCGCCCGACATCACGCCGACCATGGTCTGCATCGGAATGTCGCTCGCGTAATGGATGATTATGGTAATCGTCACACCCAGAAGGACAACGCCCACCGCCAACATATTCAAGGTAATTCCGCCTTTTTTAAAGGATGAAAAGAAACCGGGGCCAACTTGTAAACCGACCGAAAAAACAAAAAGTATCAACCCGAACTCCCGCATAAAATGCAGAATCTCAGGATTAACACCAAATCCGAAATGTCCTGCGAAAATCCCTGCGAAAAGTACAAAAGTAATCCCTAATGAAATGCCGAAGATTTTGATTTTTCCCAATCCGATTCCTGCTGCAATCACGAAAGCAAGCAATAAAACGGTATGGGCGATGCCCTCGCCGTAAAATAATTCTGATAACCACCCCATGCCTTGAGTTTTTAAAATTTCTGCAAAAATATATAAAGAATCTTTAATTGCCTAATAAAAAGGTAATATTTCCGATAAAAAGTTTGACGGATATTGCTAATAATATGATACCAAAGAATTTACGAAGAACATAAATTCCACCCGCCCCAATTAATTTCTCAACGATATTCACATTCGTGAGAACAATATAAACAAGCAGCATATTCAACGTTAAAGCAGAGATAATGACGATGGAACTAAATTCGGCCTTCAGAGAAAGTAAAGCTGTAAAAGCCCCCGGACCGGCCAATAAGGGGAATATGACCGGAATAATAGTAGCCGAACCGCCGGGACTGTCCATCTTGAATATTTCCCAACCGAAAGTCATCTCGCAGGCTATCACAAAGATAACCAGTGAACCGGCTACGGCAAAGGAAGATACATCGACACTGAACAGCCGCAAAATACCTTCTCCTACAAAAAAGAATGCCAATAAAATGACAAAAGAGAAAAAAGAGGCTTTGATAGGGCTGAAAAACCGGTGTTTATTTTTTAAATCGACAAAAATCGGCATGGAACCGGTTACGTCGATGATGGCGAAAA
>BNXY01000229.1 GCA_025999935.1 Bacteroidia bacterium
TTTTCATATATTAATTCGTATTTAATAATTCTGCGTATAAATCGCCAATTTGTTTATTGATATTATCTACATTAAAAGTAGTACAGGCTAAATTATAAGATGCTGCACTTAATTTTCTTCTTAATTTTTCATCTTTTATCATTAACTCCAATTGAGAAGTTAAAGATTCTATCTCTCCCGAATTAAACAACAACATATTTTGTCCATCATGCACTATATCAGGAATACCGCCAACCGGAGTTGTAATTACCGGCAAGCCATACGCCCAAGCATCTAATACCGACATTGGAAACCCTTCGGTATAACTCGGCAAACAAAAAATAGCAGCTTCTCTAAATGCTTTGTCTTTTGCTTTGCCCGATACCCATCCCAAGAAGTTTATTCGATTTTCTATTTGTAATTGTTTGGCAACCGATTGTGCCAAGTCAATGTCTCCACTACCGGCAAAACAAACTGACCAATCAAGATATTGTTGTGCTATATTTGCAAATGCATGTATTAAATCTTTATAACCTTTGGCTTCTGTTATTCGTCCAGCAAAAAGTATTTGTTTTTGTCTTTGACCTTCATATTCTACAAATTTTGGACAAGGATTATATATAACAAGCCCATTCTTTATAGGAAAATTCGTTTTAAATAGTTCCAATATAGTCTGCGCCAAAAAAATACATTTGTCTGCATACTTAAACATGATAGAATATGCACATCTTACTATTCCATGAGTTTTATTGATAGGCTCATATCCAGAATGAATCTGCACAATAATTTTTTTACGAAAACATTTTGCGATAAGAAAAAAGGGTAATTTTCTTAATACAGTCGGTGCCCATGACACATGAAAATGAACGATAGATGATGTTGGCAAATAAAAGAAGAACTTAATATATGCAGTTAATAAATACCGTATCTTCATTATAATATTGCCATCAATATGTGTTTCAATCCATTGGCAATGATACCTTTTCCATTGTTCGCCTGTTTTATGTGCTTTAACAACAGAAGTAATACCTCCATGTGTTTTGTGGGAAGTAGCCAAGACCAATACTTTAGGATTATTTCTATACATAATTCTCTCTATATTGTTCTAACATTTCCCGTGTTAACCGTTTTTCTTTAGAATATAACCGTTTTTCATGTTCTATTATTTCATCTATCGTAAATCGATATTTCAAAATTTTAGCAGGGAGACCTCCAATAATTGAATAAGGAGGACAAGATTTGGTTACAACCGCACCTGCAGCAACAACACTACCTCTTGCAATTGTTACATCCATCAAGATGGTAACGTTAGCACCTACCCACACATCATCTTCAATAACAACAGGGGCATCGTTTTCTGGCAATTTTTCGTGCGAATCAATAATAAATTTGCCTACAAAATCTATGCGATGATTACCTGTTACAATTGTTGGTTTGGGTCCAAAAATAACTTTATTGCCAATTGTTAACGGAGCTTCAGTACAATAAAAAATACTTCCGCGAGGAATCAGTACATGATTGCCGATGGATAAATTCCACA
>BNXY01000230.1 GCA_025999935.1 Bacteroidia bacterium
TAACTTGCCATGTCTGTAGGTAAATCATATTTTTTAATAAAATTACCATCATAATCATAACAATAAATGAATTTGTAAGGCGACAGCATTTCTATTCGGTTTTTATTTTCATTGATGGCAAAATCGTAAATCAAAGTGTATTCTCCGGGACCTTGTCCTATTTTTGCAATACGATTGATATAATTTCCTTTATCGTCGAAGAAAAATAAAAAAAATTGATCGTCATCAAAAATATAATATCGTCCTTGGCTATAATCTATTTTAGATATATATTTTATTAAAGACTCATCCTTTGTTTCCAACGGAATTATTTCTATTTTACCAAAAAGTTTATCCAAAGGCATTTTTATTTCATCCAATGAAGCATGAAGAATGGGATAATTAACCGTTTCTGTTTTTTTATTACCACTGCAAGCATAGAGTAATAAAAAGAATAATGCTACTAAAGATATTCTATGTTTCATGAAAATAATTTATATTAAAATTGTATATTAAATGTTTATAAATGACTAATTACAATTACACCAACTATATGTAAGTCCGCAGAGCTCACATCTTTTGGCCGGAGTGTCAGTATTGTTAGTGGCTCTCCAACATTGTCCAGCTCCTTTGCAACTGGAATTACAAGTTACTTCGACGGGAGGCAAATCTTTTTGTAATTCTCCAATATTTGCTTTAAGTGTTATTCCTGCCACTACGCTAATGACTAATACTGCTGCTGTTATAAAAAATTTCTTTTTCATGATTTTTTAATTTTAAGTGAATAAAAAAGTTTAGTTAATAAAAAATGAGTGAGTTAATAAACATTAACTCTGCGTTGCCTATCATTTCAGCAACCGGAAACTGCGTAAGTTTCAAATTAATTTTGTACCTTTGTTGCCATTATTCCTTTTTAGGAAAGGTTTGGGGCAGGATTTATTGTTGGACTGATTGCAAGTAGTGACAATGGACTGCCCTTTTCCTTTCGTGTTATCTTTTGCAAAGATATGGATTAAATTTATTAACAAACAAATTTATTTTACAATTTCCATGTATTTATTCAAAAAGAAATAGTTTGCCCCTTATTTTAAACCAATTCTATCACTTCCAGCTCCTTGACATCCGCACCATCAATCACAAACCGCATAATCGTCCGCACTTTATGGAAACCGTATTTTCCTGCTGCTCCCGGATTCATGCAAAGCATCTGCAAATGTTTGTCGTACATTACTTTCAGAATATGCGAATGTCCGCAGACAAAGAGTTTAGGAGGATGGGTATAGAGTTCCCGGCGGATTTCCGGCGAATACCTTCCCGGATAACCGCCGATATGCGTCAACAAAACTTCCACTTCTTCTACTTTAAATCGCAAAACTTCAGGACAAGCCATTCGTAAAATGTGATTGTCGATATTTCCGTAAACGGCGCGCACAGGTTTGATTGCCTCCAAACGATTCAAAACTTCCTCGCTGCCGATGTCGCCTGCATGCCAAATTTCATCACATTCAGCGAAATAATTAATGAATTTGTCATCCC
>BNXY01000231.1 GCA_025999935.1 Bacteroidia bacterium
ACCGATATCAGCAGAAATCCGAATCTGAAACAAAACAGACCCTGGTTATAATATATAAATTTATGAATGTATGAAAAATATAATTAAAATAGCAAATATATTGATTCTGTGTTTCTTAGTACAAGCTTGCAACGATTTTCCCGTTGACGACAAAGGCTTGTTGATCACAGATAGTGAAGAATGTGGAATGACGGTTTTCGACCTCTTAGGCCCGGATAACCGGCAGACATTGGTTAGCAGCGTAATCAACGATGACAACAATACGGTGGTTGCCGTTGCTAAATTCGGCACCAACCTGACACACGTGAAACCGCGTTGCAGCTTGCTGACGGATTGCATTGTAGAACCCATGATGGGAACTTGGGAGGATTTTACAAAACCTCACACCTACACGGTTATATCGGGAAACAGAAAAATAAAAAAGACCTATACCGTTACAGTTACGGTGCAAGGAGAATAATCATTTAAAGTAAAAAATTATGAAACTATTTAAATATCTATTATTATTTGTTTCCGCCGGTCTCTTTTTCGCTTGCAGTGAAGAGGAAGATGCTTCATTAAGAAATGATTTAATAAAGAAAACGACCGGACCGGCCATTGCCGGACAAAAAGTGGATTTTGCCTACGCAGCAGGTACCGTATCCGGAAAACTAACAACAACGGAAGCCCGTGCAAGTATCGCCGGAGCTACCGGAACAGGATTTGAGTTGTATTCTTATTACACAACCAATCAGCCCATTACAATCAACGGGACGTATTATGCGGGTGGTGCGGAAGTACCGGTAAGAAGTGTACAGGAAACCCATACGGATGGCAATTTGACCACTGCAACTATGGCGGATAAAATTGATGAAGTGTATATGAAACCTTCTGTTCCGTATGGAACGAATCAGGTTGATTTAATTGCAGCTACGCTTCGTTATTCCTACGTGGTGCCGGAAGAGGCCAAAGGGAAAAATGTTTCTTTTACCTTTAGTGCCAAATCTTCTACCGGAGAAACCGTGTCCTACAAAACGCCCGATTATCCGGTTTCAAAAATGGATATGAAAAGGCTTATTCCACTAACAAACGGAAATGCTTGCTATTTCTCCATCGAAAATATGGCGGCTTATACCAAAGCGGAAGTGGAAAGTCAGAATTTAGCCGATAAAATAGATTTTATCTACATTTATCAGGCCACATTCAACACTTTTACTTACGGACACGTATTTGTATCTCCGGGTACCGACACGAAATACGTAGTTACGCCGAATGCGTTGCTATGCAGTGCGAAAAACAAAACAAAAATGGAAAAACGCGCCGATGTCAGAGATGCCCAACTGAAGGGAAGTATCCCCAATGTTTATATTGATGATATTGACTTTCAAACCTTGCAATTAGATCAGGCGGTCGATTTTGTTTTGACTTTCGCTGCCGACGAAGGCGCATTCATGAAAACAGCCAACGGCAAATATGCCGCTTATGTTTACGTGAACTCAATTAATGCCAATGGGACGGTAAATATTAGTATC
>BNXY01000232.1 GCA_025999935.1 Bacteroidia bacterium
CTAGGGGGTATTTTTTTTGAAATGCCCAAACAGAATGTGAGAAATCAAGAGCGATTTTCAAAGATATTTACAATGTTTTATGAAAAACCGACTTTTGGAAAAATAAAACTTACAGTCGGCGAATTGCATCATTGAACGGCGACGAGGATTTTATTGAGGATAAAATCAAAGAATGAATACACACTACTGTGTATGAAGAATTGATTACATCAAATACAACGAACTGATTGATTCATTGTTGCAAACGCGGGAAATAGCCGTTGCAAACATTTCAGCAACCGAAACGATTTTTACTTTTTCGCTTTTTTTGGAATAAGGAATGCTGTCGGTGAAAATAATTTCAGACAAAGTGGAATGATCCACACGGGTGGAAGCCGGATCGGACATGACGGCGTGGGAGGCTATCGCACGGACAGAATTCGCGCCTTCTGCTATCATCAAATCGGCTGCTTTGGTAATGGTGCCCGCCGTATCTACAATATCGTCCACCAAAATCACATCCATGCCTTTTACGTCGCCGATGATTTTCATCTCGGAAATTTCATTGGCTTTTTTGCGCAATTTGTAACAGATAACCATCGGGATATTCAGATATTTGGCGTAAGTATTGGCTCTTTTGGTTCCTCCAACATCAGGAGTCGCTATCAATAAATTCGGTAATTTCAAATTTCTGATTTCATCTATAAAAACCGATGAACCATACAAGTGATCGACCGGAACATCGAAAAACCCTTGTATCTGGTCTGCATGTAAATCCATAGTTATCAAACGGTTGATTCCAGCAACACTCAACAAGTCGGCCACTAATTTTGCGCCGATGGCAACCCTTGGATTGTCTTTCCTGTCTTGCCTCGCCCAGCCGAAATACGGAATGACCGCTACAATGGATTTGGCGGAAGCCCGCTTGGCCGCATCAATCATCAGCAACAATTCCATTAAATTATCGGATTTGGGGAAAGTGGATTGAATCAAGAAAACGTGCGCTCCGCGAATCGATTCTTCATAAGCGACTGAAAATTCACCGTCGGCAAAATACTGGATATTCATTTTACCCAAAGGACATTGCAAACTTTTGCATATTTTCTCCGCCAAATAGCGGGAATTTGTACCCGAAAAGACTTTAAAAGGAACCATTGTTTTCATTGATTATGTTTCGGGTGCAAAATTAATAAAACTTTACAATATGTATTCGTTTTTGTTTAATTTTTAATCAAAAATTTAACAATGCGTGCATTATATCTTTTTATATTTATTGAATAATAAGTATTTCGTAGAATTTCTTTAGGCATTTTCTCTCCCGTTAAAAGGTCTTTAGCGGATGTGATATTCGTCTCATCGATTTCAAAATAAGCAAAAACATTTTCCGGCAAAAATACATGAAGTTCTACATCTTGATCATCGAAATTCGTCACAATCAACAATAATTCCTTGCCGGCCTGTCGCATAAAGGCAAATTGTTTGTCCGGATTGAAATGCTCTGTGTGCGGATTCACATAC
>BNXY01000233.1 GCA_025999935.1 Bacteroidia bacterium
CATTCTTAATAGTTCCTGTGGAATAGCTAAACAAACCGGCATATTGGGTGTTTACAAGCAGATTGTTGATGGCATAGCCGTTGCCGTCGAAGGTTCCGGTGAAGCCTGTGCCAAATTGACTCGCATGTATTGGCGTCCAGGACACACTCATCAAGTCGAGGTCTGCCTCCTGTTTGTAGGTGCCGCCGCGAGTAGTGCTATTAGTGTCTATCAACCTAAATTCCGCATAGCTGCCGATAGGGATATAGCCGCCAACGGCAGGGCGGAACAGGAGGTTGCCGTTATTAGCAAGTCTCAAGATTATCTGTTCTGCTCCATCCCTGCCTATAAGGTATTCAGGGGTTATGGATAATCGACATTGAGCCGTGCGTATTTTCCTGCAGCAAGGGCGACACTTTTTGAATAGCCCTTTTGTGTGCCGAAAGACGTATAACCGCCCGAAACTGTTGTTGTTCCGACCGGCTTTGAGAGATAGCGATAGACATTGCCGTCAAAGTAAGGCGTAACCGAGGCGCCGCCTACCGAAAGCGTTACACTCGTTGCCGAAGCGGGCAGGCTTACTTCCACCAGCGCAAGGGCGTGGGTGAGGGTTGTGCTTAATATTGAGCCGCCGCTAAGCGAGCTTGTGCCCGTCAGCAGGTCGGAAGCGGCGTAGTCCGCCGGTGCGCTCTGGTCGGTCTTGGGCGTGAAGGCGGCAACGATTTCCGCCACCGATGTTTTGCCGTTCATTGCCGCGCTGTACGGATAGTAAATCAGGTAGGTAACACCCGTATAGATGCCTGCCGGGGCGGCTACCGGATTCCAGCTCGTACCGCCGTACTCGTAGGGAATGTTGTTTTCCCTTATCACGCCGTCTTGAATAACGGTAATCCCGATTTGGTCGCCCGTCGCAAAACTCGTAGTGTAACCCGCATCGGTGGTGCGCGTTTCGGGACTTCCGGAGGTGAATCCCTGCACCGATACCTGTATGGTCAATGCTTCGCCTGTCCCATTCGGGAGGTTGTCGTCTTCGGAACAGCCTGCAAAGAGGCAGACTGCCATCAATACCATTAAGGTCTTTAAGTTCCTTAAAGTCCTTAATCTCTTCAAATTTTTGTTCTCTTTCATATTCTTCAATTTTTAATCTATTACTACTCACAAAAAAGCGCATAAACCACTGAAATATTGGTTTACACGCTTTTTGTGTTACTTGTCATGGCGAGCTTGACCCGCCATCCCCCGATAATTGTTAATTATTACATACTGGGTGTCATTGTAGGGGCAGAACTTGGAATATTGCGCACTATTCGTTGCCAAAATGAATCATTTTGCAAACGATTATCTATATAAGCCCTTAATTCTTTAAAGTTCATATCCTTTGTTTCGTCGTATATTTTTGCTTGAATGTTGTTTTTCATTTCAATGCAATCAAATTCTTTTTTTGTTTTAATTGTTTCCATATATCATTAAATCTTTGGGGTTTCTAATTTCAAGCGTAGCATAGCCAAGTTTCATA
>BNXY01000234.1 GCA_025999935.1 Bacteroidia bacterium
ATCAATATTAATATTACGAAAACGACTGAAGCCATTGTTCGCCTGGCAGGAAGTTTTGACGATTATACCGGGCCTTTGGATGGTGGATCGGATATGTACAAAAAAATCCTGCGAGCCAATCCGGTGGAGTTTCCGGCTTATTTCCCTGCGGAATATTCAGAGGGAGCGAAACATATTTTATTTGGTAATGCCCCAAGGGGAAACACGACCGCCGGTTATATCAATCCGTACGCCGATTTGGTAAAAGGGTATAAAGATTATACCAAATCACTGATAGAAGCAGCATTTGAATTAAAGCAGAATTTTGATTTTATAACCAAAGGATTGAAGGCTCGCGCTTTATTCAATACTTCCCGCTATTCTTATTTCGATGTAACCCGTGCATACAATCCCTATTTCTATGCGGTTCAGGATTATGACCGGTTTTCCGGAGAACTTCCCACCATACGATTGCTTAACGTAGAAAGCAATCCTACGGAATACCTGAATTATGCCCAGGGAGGAAAAGACATTAATTCCACGATTTATGTAGAGGCTGCCGTAACGTACAATCAAAAATTTAACGACATACACGATGTAAGCGGATTACTTGTCTATCATAACCGGGAACAACTCTATTCCAACAAGGAAACTTTACAGTTATCGTTGCCTTACAGAAATCAGGGAATATCCGGTCGTTTTACCTATGGTCATGACAGTCGTTATTTAGTTGAATTTAACTTCGGTTACAATGGTTCCGAAAGGTTTCACAAATCCGAACGCTTTGGTTTCTTTCCGGCAGTGGGCGCAGGGTGGATTGTTTCCAATGAAAAATTTTGGGGAAAATTAACAGAGACCATCCCCAAACTTAAACTGAAAGCCACTTACGGTTTGGTTGGCAACGACGCCATTGGCGACGAAAACGACCGCTTTTTCTATCTTTCCGAAATGAATATGGACGATGGAGGAAGAGGATATACCTTTGGACAAGGTCTCAACTCCGGCGGCTATTCAAGAAACGGAGTAAGAATAAGCCGGTATGAGAATAAAGCGATTACCTGGGAAACAGCCTATAAAACCAATCTTGGATTTGAATTGAACCTCTTAAACAATTTTGAACTTCAAGCGGATTATTTTACCGAACAACGGAAAAACATTCTGATGACGAGAAGTTCCATTCCTTCCACCATGGGATTATCGGCAGACGTCAAAGCGAATGTAGGGGAAGCGAAAGCGAATGGATTTGACGCCTCTATCGACTATAACAAATTCTTTTCTTCCGGTATATGGGTTCAAAGCCGGGCGAATTTTACGTATGCACACAGCGAATTTTCTGTTTATGAAGAACCGGAATACAAAGAAAAATACAAATCAAGAGTGGGTAATTCCCTCAATCAAACGTATGGTTTGATTGCAGAAAGATTATTTGTGGACGAATACGAAGTGACTAATTCTCCGACACAAACTTTCGGCGAATACTTAGCCGGAGATATCAAATACCGCGATGTAAACGGC
>BNXY01000235.1 GCA_025999935.1 Bacteroidia bacterium
GTTGTATCTCCGGTTCCGTGGCGCTGAACCCAATCCGGTTTACTTGCTTGAAAACAGGGGATTCAAAAGTAAAAAGTAAACTTTAAAACCGCAAATAAAACTATTTTATTTTTGTGGATATCGGATATTGCACCTATATGTGAATCCCCTACAGGAAATTGTTGAGAAGAGAGCATCCGTTTTCTATTGATATGCAAGTCCTAACGGACTATTTGCCCGATAGGGCATCCATGGACGCCGTTTTTGAAGTGGAAAGAAGGGAACGGAAGCGGTTTGCGGATGATTTGCACGATGGTCTCAACGGGTTATGCTGGCACAGAAAGAAAAAAGTGATTACCCTTACCGATTGCAGGAAAGGGTTATTCATAACATTTTATTTCTCCACCGCCGAATACGGCTTCCAATTCCAATATAACCTCCTTGTTATCCGGTCTTTGTGAATTGAAGTATCTTTTATCCATAAATCCTCCAAATACGCTGGTTTTCTGAAGCAGAATATTCCAATCGGAAGGAACGAACAGGATTACACCGCTAAATATTGATTTAACGATGATGTGAACTCGCTTCACTTCATCCGATAATTCGATTTGCGTAAGGTCTAATTCAACGCCGCTAAAAACGGCTTCTATCTCCATCCTTCTGACTATACCACGAGTCCATCTTTCTTTTGAACCGGTAAAAACATATTCTCTTCTGATAAAGCCGTTTTTATCAATATCGCTTTCATGGAAAGGCATTTCATTAAAATTTCCCTCGCTATCCATATTTCCAAACGAAGATTTTCCATTTCCGAAAAAGGAATAGTTTTTCCTTTTTGTTGTCGCCTGAATAACAAGAAAAATACCTGCACAGATGATTAATACCGGAAGAAAAAGACCATTCCAATTTGCATTAACGCTTTTAGATATTAAAAACGCGGCTCCGATAAAAATAAGAATGACTCCTGCATTTTTGTTGTCGGACTTTTTGTCAAACAACAAGGTAGCTCCAATAGCAATCAGCAAAGTTTGCCAAGAGAAAACCAAGTGATAAATGCTGTAGTCAAGAAGTCCCAGTCTATTGAATAAAAGAACAACTCCCGTCAGCATAATAATAATTCCAATTACAACTTTTTTCATGACGATAAATATTAAAAATTAAAAATTGAGTACAAATGTAATTGGATAAACTTGTCTTTACAATAGCTATTCGGTAAATCCGTGTCATCCGCGTTCAATTGTCATTTATTTTTTTGCCCGGAAAGGTGGTTTTACCACTGTCGCTTCAATATCTTTGTTGCGAATCCGGATAAAGATTGCTGTTCCTAATGCTGCATATTCCGGTTTCACATAGCCGAAGCCGATGCCTTTTTTGGTGGTTGGGGCAATGGTTCCGGAAGTTACTACGCCGATGATTTCTCCGTCTTTGTTGGCAATTTCGTATTCGTGGCGGGCGATTCCTTTGCCAACCATTTCAAAACCGACTAATTTGCGGGGAATGCCTTTTGCTTTTTCT
>BNXY01000236.1 GCA_025999935.1 Bacteroidia bacterium
TACCCGCCGCCTGTTGAGCAATCCGCGTGTGGGATTCGCCCAGGCCATGATTACGGCCGGCGACCCGCCGCGACTCAATTTGCCGAAGAAAGGGGAAGTGATTGTGGAAAGCAATATCCCAAATATTTTGTTCACGTGGACGCCCCGTCACATGACCTCTGTGGCAGCCGCTTACGGCACGGAATATGAAATTTCTTTGGCGGAAATCTACGATAAACAGACTTCTCCCGAAAATGCGTTTCAATACAGTAGAATACTTTACACGGAACATACCCGTTCCACTTCGTTTATCCATACGCTTGCCCAACCGCTGCTGATTCCGGGCATGCGTTATGCGTGGCGGGTAAGGGCGGTAGCGCGTGAAGGACTGGAAGACGCCAATGTTTTCAAGAACGAAGGTTACAGCGAAATTTTCTGGTTCGATTACGCGGCCGACTGCGCTCCGGTGCAGCAAACAGTGGCAGCCGTAGAAAAGAAATCCGTGCTAATAACATGGATTCCCACCAAAGCCATAGAATACACGGTGGAATACCGGAAGAAAGGTTCATCGCGGTGGTATCCGGGGCCGGTATCGGGCAATGAGAGCCGCCTCTACGGATTGGAACCGGGAATTACCTACGAATACCGCATCGGTTCGCGCTGTGTGGCGAACGATGTGCTCAACTACAGCGCCCTGAAATCATTTACGATGCCGGACAAACCGGAACGGAATCCGGAGTGCGGCCTGTTGCCGGAAGTCAATCTCAGCAACCGGACACCGGCAGAAGAACTGCTGCCGAGCATGCCCATTTTTGTAGGCGATTTCCCGGTGTTTATCAGTACGGTAACCGGCAATAACGGACGATTTTCGGGTACTGGTTATGTGGGTATTCCTTTCCTTGGATTGCTGAAAGTAGCAGTAGTCTTCAACAATATCTTTGTTAACAACGACTTGCATTTGGTGGAAGGGTTTATCGAAGTGAAGTATGATGAGAAAGGGAAAAGCATGATGATCGACGTAGATGAACTGCTGACAGGAGGTAAAGGAGTCGGTGATATTCGCAGCGGTGAAGAGAAAGCGGCGTATATGACCAATTACTCAATCAATCCGAATGTTCCGATAGAAATAAAAGAAACGACCATAGATAATTTGTCGGATGAGATAAAAAACAGCATGGGCTATAATACCTCGGATGGCCAGAATGGTTCTGCAACGGTTTATGTGATAACGGTTGAGGATAGCGATGGGAATAAACAAGATGTTGTTGTGGATTCATTACCGGCTACGATTCAAGACAAGAATGGCACCGTTTACACGGTAACCGAAGATGGCAAATTGGTAGAAGCTATATCCGGTTCGGACATTAAATTGGACGATTCCACCAAAAACCAGCCCAATACAACTCTTGCCGTTCTTGAATTTACAACAACAGCCAAAACCAAATACGCACTTGACCAATATAGGGAAATCTATGCGAAAGTGCCGGAATATTTCATGAAAT
>BNXY01000237.1 GCA_025999935.1 Bacteroidia bacterium
GAATAACAAAACGGCGCATGTTATCAGATGTAATAAATGTTTTTTTTTCATTTTATAATTTGTTTTAATAAACTTTTCATACTTACTTTTTCCGTAATGATTTTCTGTAAATCCGCAATGGGTACGCGCTCCTGCTCCATGGTGTCGCGGTATCGGATGGTTACGCAATTATCGGTCAGGGTATCATGATCGACCGTTGCGCAATAAGGCGTTCCGATGGCGTCCTGACGGCGGTACCGTTTGCCGATGGAATCTTTTTCGTCGTATTGGCAATGGAACTCAAATTTCAGATTATCCAATATTTCGCGGGCTTTTTCGGGAAGGCCGTCTTTCTTTATCAAGGGCAAAACCGCCAATTTAACCGGAGCCAGCGCGGGCGGAATCCGAAGTACTACGCGGGTATCGCCGCCTTCCAAGACTTCTTCAAAATACGAACCGGCCAAAACGCTCAGGAACATGCGGTCAACGCCTATCGAAGTTTCGATTACATACGGCACGTAGGATTGATTGAGTTCGGGGTCGAAATATTTGATGTTTTTGCCCGAATATTTTTCGTGGCTGCTCAAATCGAAGTCGGTGCGGGAGTGAATCCCTTCCACTTCCTTGAATCCGAACGGCATTTCAAACTCAATATCGGTTGCCGCGTTGGCGTAATGCGCCAATTTATCGTGGTCGTGGAAACGGTATTTCTTATCGCCTAAGCCCAAGGCTTTGTGCCATTGGATGCGGGTTTGTTTCCATTGTTTGAACCAATCCAATTCTTCTCCCGGACGCACAAAAAACTGCATTTCCATTTGTTCAAATTCGCGCATACGGAAAATAAACTGGCGGGCGACGATTTCGTTACGAAACGCTTTTCCTATTTGAGCGATGCCGAAAGGAATTTTCATACGGCCGCTTTTCTGCACATTCAGGAAATTAACAAAAATACCCTGCGCCGTTTCGGGACGGAGATATATTTTCGTAGCGCCGTCGGCGGTAGAACCCATTTCGGTGGAGAACATCAGGTTGAACTGGCGAACTTCCGTCCAGTTTCTGGTTCCGGAAATGGGACAAACAATTTCGTAATCAAGGATGATTTGTCGCAAATCTTCCAGATTGCTGTCGTTCAAAGCCTTGGCAAAGCGGGTATGCAATTCTTCCTTTTTCGCTTCATTTTCCAAAACGCGCGGATTGGTTTCGCGGAATTGCTGTTCATTGAAAGCCTCGCCGAAACGTTTGGCGGCTTTTTCCACTTCTTTATTGATTTTATCCTCAAATTTCGCAATGTGTTCTTCAATCAACACATCGGCGCGATAACGTTTTTTGGAATCTTTGTTATCAATCAAAGGGTCGTTGAAAGCGTCCACGTGACCGGAAGCCTTCCAGATTGTCGGGTGCATAAAAATGGCGGAATCAATTCCCACCACATTTTCGTTCAGCAAAGTCATGCTGTCCCACCAATATTTTTTGATATTGTTTTTGAGTTCAACCCCAT
>BNXY01000238.1 GCA_025999935.1 Bacteroidia bacterium
TGGCGCGCAATTTGAGTTCGTTGAGATTTTTTGCTCCTTGCAAGAATGCCTCATCACTGATATTCCACGATACTCCGACTGAAGGAAAGTATCCCCAACGGCGCTTAGGCGCAAAACGCGAGGAGCCATCTGCCCTCAAAGTTCCGGTAAAGTTATAACGGCCTTTGAATGTATAGTTTACACGGCCAATGTAGGAGTTAAGTATGGCTTCTGATCCTCCTGACTCGGGTGTTGAAAGGGTATTACCGCTTTGAAGACTATGCCAAAGCACTTGATTGTTGGCAAAATTTGCCGCCGTAGCAGTGGCGTATTCTGTATTAGTAGTTTGGGTTGTATAACCTGCCAATGCATCAATGTAATGGTCCTCGTTCAACTGCTTAGTGTAGTTAGCGGTAAATTCATATTGATAAGCATCGGTGCGACGATTGCCCACGCCGGCATATCCATTCGATGCAAATCCACCTACCGTATAAGAAGGCGCAAAATAGTTTGACGTAGCATTGGTAATATTTGTTCCTCCCGCCAATTTCAGCGTCAAATTAGGAATAATCTTATATTCCAAAGCCAAATTACTCAGCAAAGTGTTAGTATGATTCACTGCTGTCGTGTTCACAAGTTCGGAAATAGCGTTGGTTGTGATACCGTCGCCCTTGATCAAGTCGCCCACTTCATACTTGTTGTGATAGTTGAAACTTCCATCCGTATTGTAAATAGGATTTGCCGGAGAAGTCAGCAGAATGGCTTGAAAAGGACTGGACAAATTATTGCTGTAAGCAGCAAAACCGCCCTGCCCATTTTGATTCAATTTACCGGCATTCACATTCAACGTTACTTTCAAATTGCTCAAAATGTCGCGTTCCAAATTCAAACGTCCCACATAGCGCTTGAAATCCGTATTGAGGAGGATACCGTCTTGATCGGTAAAATTTCCCGAAATAGAGTAACGTGTCCGGTCATCCCCTCCGCTAAGAGAAACTTGATGCGTTTGGTTAACCGCCGTACGAAACGCTTCATCTTGCCAGTCGTAACCTATACCAACAGCTGCAATATCCGCATCGGTAGCGTTTGCAAACGGTCCTGCAATTTCACGATTGAGGGTCGCCCATTGTTGTCCGTTCAATAAATCCAATTTTTTAGTAGCGTTTTGCCAGCCGATAGAATATTGATATTCAATTTTGTCTTTTCCTTTGCGGCCGTTTTTGGTTGTAACAATAATCACGCCGTTCGAGCCGCGCGAACCGTAAATGGCAGTTGCCGAAACGTCTTTCAATATCTGAATGTTTTCAATATCGTTGGGATTGATAGCCGACAAGGGATTGAGGTTGGCCGATACACGACCGACACCTGCGTCCGTAGCGCCATTACCGTAAAGGATCACGCCATCAACCACAAATAGCGGTTCATTACCCGCCGTGATGGAATTCCCGCCACGGATGCGAGCCGAAAATGTAGAACCCGGTTGTCCAC
>BNXY01000239.1 GCA_025999935.1 Bacteroidia bacterium
GCTGGGAGTTAAAACCGTCGGCTGAGTCGGATCAGCTAAAAACATCGGATACAGTTGGTTTTTCTTGGAAAGTACCACACGCGGCAAAGTTAAGCCTTTGTCTGCATTTACGCCGCCGTTCGCTACACCATTATATTGTTTTATCTGCAACAAGGCGCCTGAGGCCGGCGCTTCGCCGGAGCCAATGTTTACTTGCGCCTGCAAGGAAAACGACAGGGATATTAATAAAAATATCCCGAATAAATTTTTTAATTTTTTAAATTCCATCAGTTAAATTTTTAAGCGTACTTTTTTACTATAATTATATGTTCTATTTGTCACATTCACATTTTCACGACTTCGAGCACAAAAGTATAATGCGCTTTTAGATAAAAAAAATTATAGAAAATGATTCTAAACCGAATTTGATTTTTCGTTTTCGCAAAATCGTTTTATAAAAACAGGAGATTTTTTAGCAAGTCATTGTTTCTCAACAATAAAGGATAGTGATTTTCTGAATTTCGTTGTTTAGTTATCCGTTTATATTTTTATGAATGCCGTTTTAAACGACATGCTTTTTGACGGCACCTCAAATTAATATTTAGCGTTTGTTAGGTATGCCGTATCTCGAATAACTAAATCTTGTTTTCTTCATCTCATTGATACAAAAAAGAAAAAACGGAAGGCAAACATTGAAATAGGATTTGTCAAATTCGTCTTCAAAGATAACTGAATGTAAATCGGATTTCAAAAAGATTCCGTATCCTACGGAGAAGATGAGGGCAAACAAGAACAGCCCGGCCCAAAAGAAACAGACCCGCATTTTTTCCCAAGTCAGGGAAGCGAATACGATTAAAATGCCGCCGATAACGATTGTCCACAGACCGCCTTGCCGCGTTTGTTGAAGGAAAGGATTGTATTCCGGATGATTCAGGATACTGGGTTCTCCAATCAAGAACGGGACAAATGGGAGTGCGAATCCGGCAAATACGATAAGTGCAAATACGATTTTTTCTTTATTTGTGTATTTCAGAAATTGCGGGAAAAAACAGAGGAAAAGCGGAATGGCCACCAACAGTTTTGTACAAAGAAAAAGGCCGATTATCAGCGCGGCTAAGTATTTTCGCTTTTTCCAATAGTTTGCATAATAAAATTGTGAAGCCAAGAATATAAATACCAACAACATATTGCACAATAAATCGCTCCTGACGGCCATTTCCCACCAAAAAGCAGGCGATGCAATCAGTAATAAAGCGAATCCGCCGATGTTGATCCGGGTGCGGCAACAGAACAGAAAAATCAAGAAAGCCAACAGGGAGAAAATTTGCCCATACCCCGTATCTCCCAGTAAATGAAAAGGAAAATGAAATAATTGCCAAACCGGGAAAGGAGAAGCATAACCGCCCAAATGGGTAGGCGTTCCATAAGGAAAATGACCGTTTTTCAGGTTTTCACTCCAAAAA
>BNXY01000240.1 GCA_025999935.1 Bacteroidia bacterium
CTGTTACATCATAAAAAAAATATTTCATGTTATTATGTTTTTATCTGTTTATTCAAAAAAGTCATCATTTTTTCTTTTGCATCCGACACATTTCCTGAAATATCACCATACGTACTTTCTTTTATACCGAATTTCTTACGGTATAAATCTTGAATAGTAATGACCATGCCGGTTAAAGCATCATCATTTTGTTCCTGTGGAGCGGCATTATAAATATAGCCTGCAATTTTGTCTTTTGCTTTAGGATGGTTATACCAAATTTGCCGCATGGCTGTTGCTGCATATTCTCTCAGTTTGCCTTCTGTGTCATTTAACATTCGTTCGTTTAATACAGCCAAATCGTTCCCTGTTCCTGTCCAACCCAAAACAATAATACTACGATAACGTAGATCATAAGTATTGCTTTGAATATTATCCAATGCAATTTCTTTTCCATAAGAACTTTTTAAAGTACCTAATAATTGAATAATATCAGCCTTTAATCTTATTGTAAGATTAGATTCTTTATATTTCATATATAAGAACTTTTCAACCACCTTTTTATCTTTTCTATCTGCAAAAAAGTATAAAATATCCCGATAAAGATATTCATCTTTTATCTCTGTCAATATGGAAAAATGAAAATCAAGAAAAGATTGTTCATCCGACTCTAATAACAATTCTTTGAACTCAAAAACACCATCATCGGAATCTTCCATTTGCAGCAGTTCTCTAAATTTTTGTTTCAATAATTCAATATTCATAACATTATATATTTTTTTATGGTTTAGGATTTTTTGGACTATTTGCAGGACCATATCTATGATATTGATCTCCACATTCTTTATGCCTTTTACGATGTTCACTTTTTCGTTGTGTCTTCATATTCTTTTCCTTATCTAATTTTACTTTCCCTTCATTAGTTGTCCTGGTATATAACGGTTTTTCATGCGAAACCTCATATCCTTTTGGTACTTTATTCCCCTTATTTTCAATAATCTGTTTTCTTGCTCTATCGCTTAAACCACTATTCGGATCTTTGGCATCACGAAGTAGTGCTTTTCTTCTTTCTGACATACTTCTCTTATACGATGCTTTCGATTGTTTGCTCGGATCTTTTGCAAAGGTACCATTTTTATTTCTCAACCGTCCCATTTTGTCTCTAAAAGTTCCGGGTGGATCACCTTTGGATGTTACCGGTTTCTTTCCTTTCCCCGCTTTTTTAACAACATTTTTCATATCAGACTTAAACGCTTTTCCGGTTCCTTTTGTCGATAATTTTGCACCCGTCTTCAATCCGCTCTTGCCAACCTGCTTCGCCGCAGTCTTCGCCGCCATTTTTGCAGCTACCTTTACCCCTGTTTTTACGGCGGCTTTCCCTGCCGTCGATGCTGCCGTTGTCGCGCCAAACGAAACAATCCCCGCTACATCCAATGCCAAAAAACCA
>BNXY01000241.1 GCA_025999935.1 Bacteroidia bacterium
TCAAATCCGATTCGTAACCATCGCGCTCCATGCTTTGCCAAGCAATGTATTTTCCATCGGGTGAAAACTTTGGGTTGGTATCGTAACCCAAATTGCCTTCGGTCATGTTTTTCGTTTCTTTCGTTTCGATATTGTATAAATAAATATCCGAATTGGTGGATAGGGCATATTCTTTTCCCGTTTTTTTGCGGGAAGTATAAGCGATGATTTTGCTGTCGGGCGACCAATCGAACTGTTCGATGCCGCCGGACGGTTTCATGGGCGCTTCAAACGGTTCGCCTTCCATGATGTCGATGATATTGTTTAAGCCTTTACCGTCGAAGCCGGCCAAGAAAGGATGCGGGATGCTTTCTACCCATTCGTCCCAGTGTTTATACATCAGGTTGTCGATAATTCGTCCGCTGGTTTTGTCCAAGTCAGGGTATTTTTCGGCGCTGGTTTCGACCGATTTCACCTGACTGATAAACAAGGCTTTTGTCCCGTCGGGCGAAATGCGGAATCCTTCGATTCCTTTGTCGTAATGGCTGATTTGTGTACGTTCGGAGCCGTCGGGATTCATTTCCCAGATTTGAGAATCGTAGAGGAAAGCGATTTTTTTGCCGTCCTTGATCCATTGAAAGCCGCCTTCGCTTTTAGGAGAATTTGTAATTTGTTTTTTATGGCTTCCGTCGATATTTACGGTAAATAATTCGCGGTTCCGTTTGTTCAATGAAATATCGGCATAAGATACACCATATAATATTGTTTTCCCGTCTGGCGAAATGCCGGTTCCGCTTATCTGTCCAAATAAATGCAAAATTTCGGCCGACAAACGTCCGTCTTTCACTTCTACCGGTTTTTTGCCGATAATTACGCCGGTTTCATCTTTCGTATCACAACAAGCTGAAAAGGTAGCTGCAATCATAGTGATGTATAATAATTTTTTCATTTTTTACGGATGCTGATTAATTTCAACCAATTCTACTTCAAAAAACAAAGTCGTGTAACCTTTTATATATACCGTTCCATAATAAGAGTCAACATATCCGGATGCCCCATATCCAAGATGGTATGGGATACAGATTTCCCATTTGTCTCCCACTACCATATTTTGCAGAGCAAACCCGAATCCCCTTACCGTATTATTGGTTGAAAATTCTATCGGAACATCGTTTCCACCGGAACCTGCATCAAAAACCGTTCCATTGTAGTAAGTGCCTTTATAAAGCACTTTCACGCTACTGGTTTGGATAGGATATTCCGTACCTTCTCCGTTTTTAATCACTTTGTAATATACGCCGGAAGGACCGGTTTCAGTTTTAAGTTCTTTAAAAGAAGAATCTTTGGTTAATTTATTATAGGCTTCAATATTGGCGTCTCTCCAAGCCTCGTCAACTTTGTCGTCGTCTTTGCAGGCAGCAAAAGAGAATAACAAAAC
>BNXY01000242.1 GCA_025999935.1 Bacteroidia bacterium
GATATGAACGCTATCGCAAGCACGACAAACAGAAAAATAGTTTTAAACCACCATGCGTCCCAGAACGGCGGAGTAATATGGATTCTGATGCTGCGTTCCGCAATCTGCATCATCGAATTGTCGTACATTCTTATCTGCAATTTATAATCGCCGGCGGGAATATTCGTATAATTCAACTTGCGCAAGCCCGATATTTGACTCCAATTTTCGTCCTGCCCTTCCATTTTCCAGGAAAACCTGAAATAACCGGACTCCGATGATAGGGGTAATATCTCGACAGCCAGATTGTTTTGGTTATATTTCAATGACAAATCGGTGAGTTTATCTAATGAAGTATTG
This sequence comes from Bacteroidia bacterium, assembly GCA_025999935.1. Taxonomy (GTDB): domain Bacteria; phylum Bacteroidota; class Bacteroidia; order Bacteroidales; family Azobacteroidaceae; genus Azobacteroides. The sequence goes on from BNXY01000242.1 coordinate 340, forward strand.
AGAATAACATGATGAAGATCACGTATTGAACGACCGTTCACAAGTATATCCTGAAAGAAAATCCTGCCTTCAAAGGGCGATTGCCCGACTTCCGACGGATTGAACATAATAACGCCATTGCTTGTTCCGAAAGCCAACCTGCCGTCCCTCAGCCGACAGTTCGCATTTCTGTTGAACATGATATTGCCCAGCGATAAAAGCGAAGAATAGTTCACTACGGTATTGTCTTCGGGATTAACGCGACATAAGCCTTGCTCTGTTCCTACCCACAAAAAACCATCAGACAATAGGATGCTATATACATAATCGGAATTAAGCCCCGATTGCTCCGTTATTTTCATCAATGTTTTATCTTTTACGTTATATCGCAGCAAGCCCTCTCCGTTGGTACACATCCATATATCATTCCGATATACAAGCAAATCGTTGACTACTTGATTGGCAACAAGCGTATCGACTTGCCCGCTGATTTTGTCGATGGTAAGCAAACCGTTGGCACAAGCCATGACCATTTTAGCAGAATCAAGTTCACCGAATGTCGATACAGCCTGAAAACCATAAGAACGGAATGTTTTTTCGCGTTTAGAATAGACGATAATATCATTTTGATGACCCCCAATCCAAATATTTCCCTCGCTGTCCTTAAAAATATCGAAAGCAAAATCGCTTGCCAAGGGCGTTGTAGCCCTTGTGTAATGCGCAATTTCCCTGCCTGTTTTTGCATCAAAAAGATAAACACCCGACGAAAAAGTACCCGCCCATATACGTCCATCGTCGTCTTCGCAAAGCGATAAAAATACTTTCGACTGCTGCTTTTCATCCTGATGACAGGTGGTCCATTGCTTGTTTTTTGTGTCGAGATGACTCAAACCGTTATCAGTAGCGCACCACAGATTTCCTTGCCTGTCTTCAAGAATCTGATTTACATGATTGTTGTACAATGAATTAGAACTGTTTATGCGGTGCTGTATCAGCGTTACGGGCGACTTTGATTGCTTGAAAAACGACACTCCGCCGGTGAATGTGCATACCCACACCGTATTGGTTTCACGGTCGCACAAAATATCATATATGC
>BNXY01000243.1 GCA_025999935.1 Bacteroidia bacterium
CTGTCCTGACAATGCTTTTTACTTGCTTACTCCTTCTCCCATTTACTGCTAAAGCCCAGGATACAGCTTTGGTATTCGGCTCCAAAGTTTTTTTCTTCCAGACCGACAGCGTACAGTTGAAGCGCGACTTCAAAACCAACAAGCAGGTTTTCGACGCACTGGATTTTCTGCTGAACAAACCGGAAGTCTATAATCACATCGACAGCGTATTAGTTATCGGCGCCGCTTCGCCCGCCGGCACGGCGGAGCACAACCGCACCCTGTCGATTGCCCGCGCCAAAGCGATGGAAGTATATATCATGTGGAAACATCCCGATTTCGACCGTAGCCGCATCGACGAAAAAGCGGCGGGCATCGACTGGGAAGGTTTTCAATACTTGGTGTCGGAAGACGACCGCGTGCCGGACAAGGGAAAAATCCTTTTCCTGCTGGGCCGGACACGGAATGAAAACCAACTGCTGCAGGAACTGCGCAGCCTGCCCCCTGCAACGCAAAAATATCTCAAAGCAAATATTTTTAGCCGGCTGCAATATGTGAGCGTTCGCTTTTTGATGGACGACGGCAGTTATATTCCGGCTGTGGAAGGCAGTCCGCTGGGGGATTTTCTTAAAAATAAGGACGTTAAGGACTTTAAGGACTTTAAAGACATTAAGGACTTTAAGGAAAATAAAGATGCGGTTACCGTCAATAATACGGTTACTGTCAATAATACGGTTGTTTTGCGCGACACGGTGGTTGTGCGTGATACCCTTGTTCAGGCTTTTCCGGTAAACAGGCCGGCATCCCGGGTGTTTGCCGTTAGTTCCAATTTGCTGTACGATGCCGCTTTGCTTCCTAACCTCTCGCTGGAGCTTGCCTTTAACCGGCAGTCCCTGCTGCTGCAGGGCGCGTGGAGCTGGTGGGATACCAAGTCGCCCAATTATTGGAGCTACCGCATTCAGATGCTCTGGCTGGAAAACCGCTACTGGTGGAGCGAACGTCCGCAAGCCCTGACCGGATTTTTCACCGGCGTTTACGGCGCTGTGGGCACTTACGATGTCCGTTTGTTTCCCAAAGGGGGAGAACCCCTGGGGTTTCTCAGCAACCTCAGCTATTCGCTGGGCTTTACCGGCGGTTATTCCCTGCCGCTCTCCCGCCGGTGGAATCTGAATTTCAACCTGGGAGTCGGCTATTTGGGCGGAGAATACAACGAATATAATCACAGCTCGTGCGCCGACTGTTACCCCAAGCGGAGCACGAAGCAGCGCAGGTATATCGGGCCTACACAGGCCGCAGTATCGATTGTTTATCTGATAAAAAAATAAGTAAATGAACCGCGTTATCGGCACATACATCAGCCTGTTGCTCCTGCTCTGTTCCTGCGAAAACCGAGAGCTGAGTTCCGACGATCCCTGTGATGAGCTGTTT
>BNXY01000244.1 GCA_025999935.1 Bacteroidia bacterium
TCCCCAAGGTTTCCCCAATATTATCTGCGAAAAACATCCGAAAATAAAAAGAATATTAACAGCCATCATGAGTAGTCTTGACCACAAAGCAAATTTCTGAGATTCTTGAAAGGTTATTTCTTCTTTTTTCATTTCTCTCTCCTTTTTAATTATACAAAGTCCCGGCATTTACAATCGGTTGTGCGCGTTCGTCGCTGCAAAGCACTACCAACAGGTTGGAAACCATAGCGGCTTTCTTTTCATCGTCCAAATCAACAATTTCCTCTTCCGACAATTTCGCCAAAGCATGTTTAACCATTCCAACGGCGCCATCAACGATTTTTTCGCGGGCGCTGATAATCGCATCGGCTTGTTGGCGGCGAAGCATCACAGCGGCAATCTCCGGTGCATACGCCAGATAATTGACACGGGCTTCCAATACTTCGATTCCCGCAATGGATAAACGTTCATTCAACTGTTTTTCAAGAATATCGTTGATGTCCTCGCCACCCGAACGCAAGGTAAGTTTCTCATCCTCATTCTCCGAAGTGTCGTAAGCAAACATGCCGGCTACAAATCGCAAGGCTGCATCACTCTGCACTTTCACGAAATTTTCATAAGCCTTCATCTTTTCATTGACCGAGTTGACAACGCCCGCCTGTCCGACATTCGTCTTCGCGGTATTATCAATGTCAAACGAGGCTTTGTAAGTATCGATTACCCGCCAAACGACTACTTGTCCAATCATGATCGGATTTCCTTTTTTGTCGTTGACCTTTATCGGTTCGGCATCCATATTGCGGGCGCGCAAAGTCAGTTTTGTTTTTGAGTAAAACGGATTTACAAAAAAGAATCCATTGGTCTTAATTGTTCCTTCGTATTTGCCGAAAAAAACCATAACCCGTACTTCATTCGGTTCTACCGTAATAAAACCAATCCACAACAGACAGTTAATAATAAATAAAAGGACATCTACAATAACCAATAAAGTGATTAACCAAACCGGAAGATTGGTTTGAACAACCCACACACAAAACCGATGCGAAAGGCAATGCTGTGAAGGACAAATCCGGCGTTGTGCAGGTGGAAAAGGGTATTCCTTATCTGATTGTGAACGGCAGTACAGATTCAAATATTGCATTTGATGCTGTTTATGGCGTGATAGGTATGTATGTAAACAATCATCCCTGGCCGTATTACGAAAATCTGTACGGCGGCTCTTTTGCCCGCGCTCTGAATCAGGAAGGCGATTATCTCAAATTGATTATCAGTGGGTTGGATGAAACCGGCGATGAAAAAAGCAGCGTGGAATACCTGTTGTCCGAATATAAAGGCGGAAAATTGACACAAAGCGCGAATTGGGAGTGGCTCGACTTGTCCTCGCTGGGAAACGTAAAAGGACTTTCTATAACCTTTGATT
>BNXY01000245.1 GCA_025999935.1 Bacteroidia bacterium
TGAGACATTTCGCTCACTTCTCGCAAATTATTCCATCCGCTTTGCCCATTTTAATTTCTTATATGCCTCGTTCGCCACCGGATACCCCGCTTGCGGAACATACACCGACATACCGCTGAACGCCCGAATCGGCGTTAAGGTGTTGGGCTTTCCGGCTGAATAATACGAATCCGTATGGGCTTTGTAAACAACGCAGTTATCCAATGCCGTTTGAAAATCAGTATATTGTTCCGGCAATAGTTGTTGAACATAATCGCCTAAATCAAAATATATCTTTTGCGTGCCGTAACCAAAACATTGCAGGTTTTGTAACATATTGTCATTGCGGGCTTGACCCGCAACCCCCTTAAAAATCGCAGCCACCGCATCCAATCCCGCCGTCTTGACCACGCTTACCGTAGCCGACCGATATAATCCGCTCCGGTTATTGTAATACTCATAAAACTCCCTTGCCACCGAAACCAAATCCGCTTGCGGTGCAAATAAATGTTGCATCACGCTTGCATACACAAACCCTGGCGAGACCACTTCGGCAGGCGATGCCACAATGTAATCCGCTTTGTCTTTCAGTTCATAACAGACTTCTACCGCTCCCATAAAGCAGGCATCAAAAATGATAAAATCCAGCTTGTAGGGAATGGCTGCTGCAAAATCGCTCAATTCCATATAGTTGTTGCTTTCGCTTGTGCCATTATCCAAGATAACGGAACGCAACACAGGCGTCGGGTACGACATTTCGGCAGGCAGCCAGCCTGTGGCGTGGGATAAGACTATCAGTCCGTAAGACTGTGCCGGACGATAGGCCTTTACATCGTTCAACACACGTGTAAACGTTTGGGGATTGGCCGAGTTTTCGGGCGGATAAATGGTAAGCGTATCGGCAACATTGCCTTTTGGCTTGCTGTGGTAGATGTGTATCAGTGCCGGACGGTCGCCATCATCGGCATAGACAAGCAGATTGCCGTCTGTGTTTTTGTTCCAATTAGTGGTTAGTGTTTCAATTTTTTGCTGCGCTTCGGGGCGGAAATTATTGTCCACGCCCAAATACAGCAATACGGTACGTTGGGCGCTGGCGGGAATTGCTTCGGTGTATGGCTCATTCGGCTCGCATCCCGACAGGAGGCAGGCAAGCATGAAAACCATGTATAGTGATAAACGACTTTTCAAACAGGCTGCTTTATAATAATTATCAAACTCAACTTGCATAAAGGTGCTGTTTTAGTGCTTTTTCCAACAATTCCACCTGACTGTTAAACTTTTCGATATTCAACGCTTTCAGTTTTTCAAGATTCATCAACTTCCAGCGGATTGGCGGATATTGTGAGAAGTTATAATTTTCTGTCCATTGCGGTTCTCCTTTTAGAAAAGATAAAAGGAAATTTTTATC
>BNXY01000246.1 GCA_025999935.1 Bacteroidia bacterium
TTTGTTCGCAAAACAATGTGGTAAAGGATTTGGGTATATGACATAATTATAATGTTTTAGTTGGGCACAAAGGTAATATTAATTTTTCAATTATTCAACCCCTATTCGGGGTTGATGGTGGGATAGATATTCTCTTGTACCCCCAGTCGCTTCGCTTCACTGGGGGTTATTCATATTGAAGACCTACGGTCTTCGTTAACACAATTTAAGATGCGTTTGCCCTGCCCAAATAATTTGTAGGAACTATACTTTGTATGTATTTTTGTGCTATTTTTCATCCATTTTTCCATTTTCTGCCACATTTTTACAGTTAATAGAAGAAAGTGGCAGTAATGATTGCCATTGAACCAAAAATGATTGTCCAGAAATACTTTTTCAATACCGTATCCACCCACATATTATAGGAGCACCCATTTTTCGAGATGTCGAAAGAGGTAATCGTTATCAGCAACAGCAGGATATACGACAAAAAGTAGCAGTATTCGAGATACATGATTTGCTCCGACAGTACGCTTTCGCGCAGATTGATATGGTCAAGCACCAACACAAAAAACAAACCCGAACAGCCGATAATGTTATTGAAGCCATCCGATTTGACCCTTACAAACAAAATAGTAAACAGCAGCACCAGCACCACCAACAGCGGAACAATTTTGCATATCAGGATGTCAATAAATTTCCGGGAAATGGATATTTTGTAAACCAGTTCGGGAAATTCATTGATGCCAAACATGCTTGTATTCCCAAAATTGCACAGATACGATTCCATTTTGTAAGAATAGTAGGAGCCGGAAATATCCCATCCCTTGATGTGAAAATTATTGTCCAATCCGGGCTTGTCGGTCGGGTAAAGCTGTTTGTATCCTTCCAAATCGGGTATCAAGACGGTATTGTCGTCCAAATCGGTTGACCACAGCAGCAGCGACAACTCATTTTTCCCGAACGGATAGAGGGAATAAGACAGTTGCTGTTCAATTTCGATGTCAAAATTCCAGCGGAACAGCACGGCGGGATAGTTATCCATCACGATTTCGATGCTGTCCGTTTGCTCTATTTCGGATACGTGTCCGCCCGGAAAGAACAAGCCCTTGTTGTCGTAATCGGCATAATGGTAGGTATCAACCATTGATTCGGGATAGCGAATGTCTGTTTGCAGGAACTTTTGCCAAAAGGTGCCGGTAACTTTTATCGTATGGGAATCCATAAATTCCACGCTGTAAATATAAATGCCGGAAGGAATAATCCTTGCAGGCTCATTATACAATGCGAGTGATTCCTGTTGGTAGTCATCCACAAAATCGTTCAGACTTTGTCGGTCAATGATTCGTTTGGGGTCCCATTTGTCAGTGACTGCCGAATCAACAACCGCCTTGCTTTGCTGCGGAA
>BNXY01000247.1 GCA_025999935.1 Bacteroidia bacterium
TTCCGGAATAATAATGGTCGTTTCGTTTTTAATGTGACGGGCAGCTTTAGCCGCTCTTTTCTTAACTACAAAAGAACCGAATCCTCTCAAATAAACATTTTTACCACTATTCATGGATTTCATCACTTCATCCATAAATCCTTCTACTACGGCAAGAACATTTACTCTGCTCACGCCGGTACTTTTTGCTACTGCACTAACAATATCTGCTTTTGTCATGACTATAAATTAATTAAATTTTTAATGTAAATAATTTTTTGATGTGCAAATATACGGCAATATTCCTGATTAAAAAAAGTTTATCGCACTTTTTTTAAAAAAAAGTGTATTTAACTGCAAATATCTGTGTATTTTTGCATTTGAAATGGAAAATTATAGATTTATAAGTACGAAACTCATTGATTGGTATAAAATTTACCAACGGATTTTACCCTGGAGAAATATTAATGATCCCTATAAAATTTGGATATCGGAAATTATTTTACAACAGACGCGGGTCATACAGGGCTTGGAATATTACAAGCGTTTTATTGAACGTTTTCCCAATGTGCAATCTTTGGCGGAAGCGGATGAACAGGAAGTTTTAAAATATTGGCAAGGCTTGGGCTATTATTCACGGGCAAGAAATCTTCATGCGGCGGCACGGAATATTGCAAAAGATTTTAAGGGCGTTTTTCCTGAAAATTACAAGGATATGCTCTCTTTAAAAGGCATAGGAGAATACACGGCGGCGGCCATCGCTTCTTTTGCCTACAACCGCCCCTATCCGGTGGTCGATGGCAATGTATTCCGCTTTCTGTCGCGCTTTTTCGCTATTGAGGAACCTATCGATACATCCAAAGGAAAAAAGTTGTTTACCGGTTTGGCCGGCGAAATCATGGATAAATCTCAGGCCGGGGTTTTTAATCAGGCAATTATGGAATTTGGCGCGCTGCAATGCGTTCCCGCATCGCCCGATTGTTTGAACTGTCCTTTTATTGCACAATGTTCGGCTTACGCACAAGACAAAGTATCCGCCTACCCTGTTAAACAAAATAAGACAAAAATAAAGGAGCTGTACCTGTATTATTTCCACATCCGTTCGGAAGATTCCATTTATTTGAAAAAACGGGAAGAAAAAGGAATCTGGCAGAATTTATACGAATTTCCATTGATTGAATCCGAATTTCCCTTAGAATTTGAAGATTTAATTCAAAACAAATATTTCCGTGAATTATTCCCCTCGAACGATTTCTCAAAATTTAAACTGAATATAAAGGATAAAAAACATGTGCTGACACACCGCATTCTCTACGCTAATTTTTATGAAATAACCATAGAAAACGAGTCGAAATTACTATCTAAATATCTGAAAATAAATGGAAATGAAATAGATGAATATCCCAT
>BNXY01000248.1 GCA_025999935.1 Bacteroidia bacterium
AATTGGTATCGGCTTACAAAGACAATGTGGCTTTCAATGAAGGCCCGGTTATCGAGCAGTTTGCCCCTCTGTCGGGCGACAAACCGGATTATTTCGCCGTAAAAAACATAGAAACCGTTATTTCTCTAAAAGCGGAAACGCATAATTTTCCAACTACCGTCGAACCGTTCAACGGTGCGGCAACCGGCACCGGCGGAGAAATCCGCGATCGTCTGGGCGGAGGAAAAGCTTCGCTCCCCATCGCCGGAACAGCCGTTTACATGACTTCTTATCCCCGCACGGAAGAAGACCGCGAATGGGAAGCCGCTATGCCGCCCAGAAAATGGTTGTACCAAACGCCCGCCCAAATCCTGATTAAAGCGTCCAACGGCGCTTCCGATTTCGGAAATAAATTTGGCCAACCCCTGATTTGCGGCTCGCTACTGACTTTCGAGCACGAAGAAAACCGCAAGAAATTCGCTTACGACAAAGTGATTATGCTGGCTGGAGGCGTGGGTTTCGCCAACAAACGGGACGCCTTGAAAGAAACGCCGGAAGCCGGAGAAAAAGTGGTAGTGCTGGGCGGCGACAATTACCGCATCGGCATGGGTGGAGGCGCAGTATCTTCCGTTGCCACAGGAGAATACACCAGCGGTATCGAACTGAATGCCGTGCAACGCGCCAATCCGGAAATGCAAAAACGGGCATCGAACGTGATACGCGCTTTGTCGGAATCTGACAATAATCCCATCGTTTCCATCCACGACCACGGCGCGGGCGGGCACTTGAACTGCTTGTCGGAATTGGTTGAATCGACCGGCGGAAAAATAGATATGCCACAATTGCCCATCGGCGACCCAACCCTTTCGGCCAAAGAAATCATCGGAAACGAGAGTCAGGAAAGAATGGGGCTGCTGCTGAAACCGGAAGACATCGACCGTGTGCGGAAAATTGCGGAACGCGAACGCTCGCCGATGTATGTAGTCGGCGAAACCACCGGCGACATGCAATTCGTTTTTGAACAGGCCGACGGCCACAAACCTTTGAATATGCAACTCGCCGATTTCTTCGGAAAACCGCCCCGCACGGTAATGAACGATTTGTCCATCGACACGCGCTTTAAATCCATAAAATACGACATCAAATTTCTACACGAATACTTGGGAAATCTCCTGCAATTGGAAGCAGTGGCTTGTAAAGACTGGTTGACCAACAAAGTTGACCGTTCGGTAACCGGTAAAATCGCCCGCCAACAATGTCAGGGCGAAATCCAACTGCCTTTGAGCGATTTGGGTGCCGTGGCCTTGGACTACCGTGGAAAATCGGGTATTGCCACGTCCATCGGTCATGCGGCTCAGGCGGCTTTAATCAATCCGGCGGCAGGATCGGTATTGGCTGTT
>BNXY01000249.1 GCA_025999935.1 Bacteroidia bacterium
CATCAAAGCAAATAAATTCATATCATCCTCGTCATCAATACAATATTGATCGATGTTGAAAGGACTGTTGATCAGTTTATCTCCTTTAATATCAAATAATAAACTAACAATTTTCTTTGATTCATCTTTGCCTCTTGCAATTCCTGCTTCATACAAAATCCAAGGTTGCTTGTAACTTTTTCCTGTAAGAAGACAAATTACATAATTAGATTTGGCCAATTCTTCTATTATTGTCTTATACCACTTATCGCCATACTTAATTAACCCGGGAATGGAAGAGCAAAAATGGTTTTCAACGCGAGTGACTTTTATCAATAACTCACGTAAAGCAATTGCTTTATTTTTATCTTCTTTGTGGTGGCTGATAAATATCTTGTTATAAAGAGATTTGCCACATTCCTCACACTTAATTGCACCATTTTTATTTTCTGTATTACATTGATTACATTTCATATTTATGTAATTTTTAATGATTAATTTCTTTCGTTACCACAAGAAGAACAATATTTTGAAGTTGGTTTGTTGTAAGGCTCTCCACATTGGTCGCAATACTTTGGAATTGAAGGAGGCGGAACAGGTTTCAGATTTGGTAATGAATTTGGGCTTTTGATTATTTCGTAAATCGCATTACCCCATTCGTCTGTAGACGGACGGTTGGCTGCATCAAGTAAAAACGAGCGTTTAAACAACTCCTGTATTGATTGTGGCAAAACTTTAAATTTTTCGTGTGGTGGTGGAATGACTGCTATTTTGTTCCTGTTTTTACCGTTAGGAAACAAATCGGCAGCAATATTTTGCCATAAACAGCTTTCTCCAACACCTTTTTGAATTTTAGGCGTTCCTGTGTAGGGGTGCAAGCCCAAAAGCAACTGATAATAAACTGCTGCCAACGCAAAACTGTCCCACGATTTTTTCAAAACATCCGTGGGAGATTTGCCCATACCTGAGTTGTAGTATTCGGGAGGTCTGTAATCATCAGTCTCAGCTGTGCCGCGAAAAAGCATTTTGTGTCCTTCGGCTATCTGAATGGAATCCATATCGCAGACAGTAATTTCCCCCGAATGTGTAACCAACACATTTTGTGGCTTGAAATCGCGCAACACATATTTACCTGTCTGGTGCAATAACTGAATTGCAACTGTCATATTATGCATCAACTTTAATCGTGCTACAATAGCCGTACCGTTATCCCGATTATATTTTTGCCAATTCACATCAGAGTTTGGACGGATATTAGGAATCAGCGAAATCAACTCTTTGCTACCGGAAAAAGCGAGCGGCACAGCTGAGACTGATGATTACAGACCTCCCGAATACTACAACTCAGGTATGGGCAAATCTCCCACGGATGTTTTGAAAAAATCGTGGGACAGTTTTGC
>BNXY01000250.1 GCA_025999935.1 Bacteroidia bacterium
GAGTGGAGACATCTCCTGATAATCGTTAAACACTAATTGAGAGATTTGTCGTACACCCAAAGAGTATTAGAAAAGTAAAATATAGAAAATATTTCCTGTAATTATAATTTTTTTCGTACTTTTGTAAGCGTTTTGAAGATTGAAATAACACAAAATTATATACATTAAAAAAAGACTAAAAGTTTATGGACAAAAAAAGAGTTTACCTTTTCGGTAACGGACAAGCCGAAGGTAGAGCAGACATGAAAAACCTCTTGGGAGGTAAAGGTGCTAACCTCGCTGAAATGAATTTAATCGGCGTGCCCGTTCCTCCGGGATTTACAATTACTACCGAAGTTTGTACCGAGTATAACCAATTAGGCAAAGAGGCGGTTATCAAATTAATCAAGGCAGACGTAGAAGCTGCTATCAAGAAAGTGGAAGAAGCTACCGGAACCGGTTTCGGTGACAAAAACAATCCCTGTTTAGTTTCCGTTCGTTCGGGCGCCCGCGTTTCGATGCCGGGGATGATGGATACTGTGTTGAATCTGGGTTTGAACGATGAAGCCGTAGAAGGCATCGCTAAAAAATCGGGCAACGCTCGTTTCGCTTGGGATTCCTACCGTCGTTTCGTGCAAATGTACGGCGACGTGGTTTTGGGTATGAAACCCGAATCCAAATTGGAAATCGACCCGTTCGAGGAAATTATGGAAGACTTGAAAAAAGCTCGCGGTATAGAATTGGATACCGAATTTACCGTTGACGACCTAAAAACCTTAGTAGCTAAATTCAAAGCAGCCGTTAAAAAACAAACCGGAAAAGATTTCCCCGATTCTCCTTGGGAACAACTTTGGGGCGCTGTCTGCGCCGTATTCGATTCCTGGATGAACGAACGCGCTATCCTCTACCGCCAAATGTACCGCATTCCCGAAGAATGGGGAACAGCCGTAAACGTACAAGCCATGGTTTATGGAAACATGGGTCTTACTTCTGCAACCGGCGTGGCTTTTACCCGTGATGCTGCAACAGGAGAAGATATTTTCAATGGAGAATATTTGATCAATGCACAAGGCGAAGATGTAGTAGCCGGTATTCGTACTCCGCAACAAATCACGATTGAAGGTTCCAAACGTTGGGCTGCCCAACAAGGTATTTCCGAAGCAGAACGCGCTGCCAACTATCCGTCATTGGAAGAAGCCATGCCCGCGTGCGCCAAGGATTTGATTGAAACCCAACAAAAATTAGAAGATTACTTCAAAGATATGCAAGACCTCGAATTTACCATTCAAGACGGTAAATTGTGGTTGTTGCAAACCCGCAACGGAAAACGTACCGGCGCAGCGATGGTAAGAATCGCCGTAGAAATGTTGAAACAAGGCATTATCGACGAAAAAACC
>BNXY01000251.1 GCA_025999935.1 Bacteroidia bacterium
TTTATCCGGCTTTATTAAACTGGTGTAGAGCCAATTTTGGAAAAGGAGCGGCTGTAACTTATTCATTGGAGGTAACCGATAATGAAGGATTCACAGGCAACATACAAAAACTGCCTTTGGGCGAAAATGTATTGTTGAAAGCGCTTTCTGCGAAACAATTGGCCGATTGGGCATTTGATACTTATGGCGGCTATGATAAAGAAAATGACGTGTACGGTCTTGTAGCGCTCTATTTCAGAATATCGGCAATTCCCACGAATGGAACCGCCGAAAATACGGTAACTTCCAATATTGTATATATTGAAGTAACCGGCGTCAATGAAGAACCCGTACCGGATCCGCTGCCGGAACCCGCAGCAGACCCGGCCGAAGATGCCAACGAAGCGCTGGGTTTTGCAGGGCCTACCCTGTTTATGATTGGTAGTGAATTTGGCGGTTGGAACTGGAGTAGCGACGGTGTAGCTCAAATGACCCCCGTTCATTCTCATCCCGGCCACTTCTGGACGATTCGTTACATCACTGCCGGAGAAGGATTCAAATGGTGTCCTGTCAGGGACTGGAACGGCGATTTCGCCAGTTTGGGCGAAGACCTTGGTTTTTATACGAAAGATGGAAACGCTTTTGTAGAAAACAACGGCATGTATATGATTTACATTGACCAAGACGCCGGAAAGATTTCGATTGAACCGGCTCAAGTATATGGTATCGGCAATTGTTTCGGTAGTTGGGATAAAGGAAAATTTCCTCTTACCGTAGCCGGAAAAGCCATGGTAATAAATACCACAGCTGCCGATGAACTTCGTTTGTATGCAGCCTCAAGCATCCAGCCTGCTGATGTGGATTGGTGGCAAATGGAATTTGTCCCCATCAACGGACATCTTCGATACAGAGGTGCAGGCAATGACCAAACACGTGTCAATGTTGAAGCCAACCAACAAGTCATTCTGGAATTTAACACCAAGAGAGGCGAGGTAAAATAAACTCGTAGGGGCGCACCTGTGTGTGCGCCCCTACGGGATAAACATCATTTCATGAAATACATTTTATACATCCTATTATTACCCATTCTTTTCATCGCTTGCAAAAACGATGATCCGAACAATCCTCCTGTTGACAAACCGACATTAGAGGCGTTGCAGCTTCGCGACGGCATTACCCGCATCAGCGATGATTCTCTGGCTTTTGTGCTCTTTGCGCCAAAGAAAGAATCAGTTTACCTGATTGGCGATTTCAATCAATGGACAACTTCGGAAACGTATAAGATGACGAAAGACGGCGACCGGTTTTGGATTAAGATTGGTAATCTGAATAAAGACAAGGAATATGTTTGCCAATACCTGATTGAT
>BNXY01000252.1 GCA_025999935.1 Bacteroidia bacterium
TCCAAACCTTTAACCCTCTATCTCAAATTAGCGACGACACATTATTTCGAGCGGGATGTGATTGGTTCGGGATTGGAAGAAATTCAGGGAAAAGAGAAAACGGATATGAATGTGCTAATTAAATATAATTTTTAAAACTAAATAATATTCAACACAAACAACCAATCGCAGAGCGAATTACATTATTATAGTCCGGATTGATTTGTTCATCGTATATGTTCTGCGTATGTACCATTGCTCGTGCGTTTAATCAATGAACCGTTTGGTCAAATCGCCATAAGCATCAATGCGTCTGTCCCGCAGGAAAGGCCACCAGCGGCGGACTTCTTCCGAACGTTTTAGACTGATTTTCACTACTATGTTTTCTTCTTGGTTATTGGAAGCCTGCTTAATAATTTCGCCTTGTGGTCCTGCCACGAAACTGTTGCCCCAGAATTGGATACCTTTGGTTTGCCCAGAAGGGTCGCTTTCGTGCCCTATCCGGTTCACTGCAATTACCGGCAAACCGTTGTAAACCGCATGACCACGTTGGGCAATCATCCAAGCGTTTTTCTGTCTTTCTTTTTCTTCCGCCGTATCGGAGGATTCCCAGCCAATCGCGGTTGGGTAAATCAGCAAATCCGCTCCGGCCAAAGCCATCAGCCGGGCGGCTTCGGGATACCATTGATCCCAACAGACCAACACGCCTAATTTCCCAACAGAAGTTTGAATGGGTTCAAAACCAAAATCGCCGGGTGTGAAATAGAATTTTTCGTAATAAGCCGGATCGTCCGGAATGTGCATTTTGCGGTATTTTCCGGCGATGCTTCCGTCTTTTTCGATGACTACCGCCGTATTGTGATACAAACCAGCCGTCCGTTTTTCAAATAAGGACAAAACCAAAACGACTTCCAATTCCTTAGCTAAAGCTCCAAACCGTTCTGTGGAAGGACCGGGAATGGCTTCCGCACAATCAAACACATCGGTATTTTCGGTTTGACAGAAATACAGCGAATTATGCAATTCCTGCAAAACAATTAATTGCGCACCGCGAGAAGCGCAATCCCTGATGTTGGCAATCAGCTTATCAATATTCTGCTGAAAATCTGCTTATCGTTTGTCCTTCCGCCAAAGAAGTAAAACAGGCTTTGGGCGAGGTGGATTATTCCCGGATTACTTTCCGCGAAATACCGTCAAACGATACTTGGTCGAGAGACCATGGGCCGATTTCGATTTTTGTCAATGAAGTTCCGTACATCCTTGATTTTACATTTAACGGCTGGGGCTTGAAATTCCCGGCCAATCATGATAATCAAATTACCCGGAAATTGTATGAAAGCAAGGCGTTTTCTCCGGAAA
>BNXY01000253.1 GCA_025999935.1 Bacteroidia bacterium
CATTTTTTGTCGCATCAAAGTTATGACAAAGATTTTATGCAAAACTTGGTACAGAGCATCAAAAAATATACTCCGGCCTACAAATCTTATTTTTTAGTAGCCGAAAAAGACAAACTGATTCCGGTTGCCACCAAAGATATTGCCTGTATTTTCATTGATTCAAAAATAGTAAAAGCCATTACCCACACCCACAAGGCTTATTATTTAGACCCTAATTTAGATGAATTGATGCAACAATTAGACCCTTCCGTCTTTTTTCGCGCCAATCGCCAATACATTGTTTCGCGGGATGCCGTCAAAGATATTTCCCTGTGGTTCGGAAGCAAATTATCCGTAAATCTTCATGTTTCAACCCCCGATCGCATTTTAGTAAGTAAGGCGAGAGTAGGAGAATTTAAGCGTTGGTTTATGACAGCCCGGTAATTTCGGAATAACATTTATTCTATAATTTTTTTTGCAAATTTGTTTATTTAATAATTATTTTATTTATTTTTGCACTAAAAATATAAGAATCACTAATTCGAAATACAGAGAAACACTATGATTTGGAACGAAACAATGGAATGTATGCCCCGCGAGGACATGCGAAAACTTCAGGGAATCCGATTGAAAAAAACCGTAGAAAAGGTTTACCACAATTGTGAGCCTTACCGGAAAAGAATGCAGGAAAAAGGCGTAACACCTGCTGATATTCAATCAATTGACGATATCGTAAAACTGCCGTTTACCTCTAAGAAAGACTTGCGCGACTATTATCCTTACGGATTGCTGAGCAGCCCGATATCGGAAATTGTCCGCGTACAGGCTTCGTCAGGAACCACCGGAAAACCGATTGTGGTTGGCTACACCCGAAACGATTTGAATGTATGGGGAGAAGTCGGCGCCCGTTGTTTCACGGCTTATGGCTTGGGGAAAAGCGATATAGTGCAGGTTTCTTACGGCTACGGTTTGTTTACCGGCGGATTAGGCGCACATAGCGCAGGCGAAACCGTTGGGGCAACCGTTATCCCCATGTCGAGCGGCAATACGGAAAAGCAAATTATTCTGATGCACGATTTGGGCGCTGTGGGTCTGGCTTGTACGCCATCTTACGCACTGTTTCTGGCTGATGCCTTGCGGGATTCAAAACTTCCCCGCGAGGAATTTAAACTGAAAATCGGCGCTTTCGGCGCAGAACCTTGGACGGAAGGTATGCGCAAAGATTTGGAAGAAAAATTAGGCATTAAAGCGTACGATATATACGGATTGACCGAAATCATCGGGCCGGGAGTCGGTCACGAATGTCAATTCCAGAACGGAACCCATTTGTGTGAAGACCATTTTTTTCCGGAACTA
>BNXY01000254.1 GCA_025999935.1 Bacteroidia bacterium
CGATAATGATTTGTTTAATTTTATTATCCAATACAGGGAAAGCGGTTTCGATGCGCCGATATAAATTTCGTTTCATCCAATCGGCAGAAGTCAGGTACAGGTCTTCTTGGCCGCCATTGTAGAAATACCAAATCCGGGAATGTTCCAAGAACTTGTCCACAATCCGCGTAATCCGGATATTTTTACTGTACGGTTGATTGGGAACGATGCAACAGATTCCCCTGACAATCAAATCAATCTCAACGCCGGCTTCGCTTGCCTTGTACAATTCATTAATCATGGCAAGATCTTGCAGACCGTTCATTTTTAACACAATATGCGCTTTTTCTCCTATTTTCGCTTGTTTGATTTCGTGGAGAATTTTTTGCTTCAAATTGGGTATCAAGTTAAACTGCGCCACCCATAAATGTTGAAACTTGGCTCCGGTATTTTGTGTTTCGAGGACTTCAAAGAGCCGGATAATTTCGCGTGTCAATTTTTTGCTGGAAGTCATAATCGCCATATCGGAGTACACCTTCGCCGTTTTTTCGTTGAAATTGCCGGTGCTCAAATAGGCGTATGACCGGCGGATATTGTTTTTTGTCGAGGGTTTTTCTCTGACCAAAGCCACTTTGGCATGCACTTTCAAACCGGGGATGCTGTAAATGATTTTGATACCTGCATTTTTCATCATTTCAGAAGTGAAAAGATTGTTTTCCTCATCAAACCGCGCTTTCAATTCAACGAAGACAGTCACTTTTTTTCCGTTTTTTGCCGCATTGATGAGATTGGCGATGATTTCCGAATCCTGTGCAACACGGTATTGAGTCACCATGATTTCGTCCACATTGGGATTGGTGGAGGCTTCCATCAAAAAGCGGATGAAATAATCGAAAGTATGATAGGGATAATGGAAGAAAATATCTTTTTTTCGGATAACGGGGAACAACCAATCGGTTTTTTCCAATTCCGGAATCCGGATAGGAGAAGTAAACTGCGCTTCCAATTCTTTGCCGCTCGGATTGGGCAGCTTTATCAAATCCTCCATATTCAGGTGGACATTGTCGGGAATTAAATCCTCCGGCCCGATTTGGAAAGTTTCGCAGATATATTGAAGACATTCCGGCGGCATCCGTTTGTCGTAAACAAAGCGACTCAAATCGCCGATTTTTCTTTTTTTGAGTTTTTTCTTGATGGTTTCGACCAAATCGGTTGATTCCTCTTCGTTGATAAAAATATCGGCATCGCGGGAGATTTTGATGTTGTAGCTGCCTTCGACAGTGTATCCGATAAAAATATCCGATAAATTGGCGGAAATCACATCTTCCGCAAACATATAATAATAC
>BNXY01000255.1 GCA_025999935.1 Bacteroidia bacterium
AGCTTTGCAAGGAGATACCAGGGATACAGGCGGTTAGGCACTATCTGCGTGGATTTTATCAAAGAAGCCTCCGCTTTGTCATATTCTTTCAATGCCTGATAATTTTTCCCCATCACATTGTACAGCATCGGGTCGCAACTGATTTCCGCCGCCCGCGCCAGAACCTTATTGCTTTTTGCCCATTGTTCCGACTTCGACAAACTTTGGCCATATTCAAAAAGGAACTGTATTTGGTCATTCAGCTGCGGATAAAGCGATTCATACACTTTGGCGGTTTCCTTATACAATCCCGAATGATAATAAATTTGCTGTCTGTTCCATTGCCTGTAGGTTTGATAGACGGGGTATTGCCTGCAAAGGCAGAAACAAGCGACAAGCAAACATAACCCTGTCATTGCGGGCTTGACCCGCAATCCCCTGATGTCCGTTAATGAATGTTTAACGATTAGCCGGGGATTGCGGGTCAAGCTCGCAATGACAGAAGGAGAAATAGCAGCGCTTGTTGATAACAGAAAGGCAAATATTATCAGAAAAGGCAACACGCTGAACGGATAGGAAAAGCAGGCGAATACCAGCAAAGCCACTAATGAACCCAATGCACCCCAATCTTTTGCTTTTATCATGGAACGAACAGCCGCAACAATTATTCCAAAGAAAAGCAGCAGCGAAACAATGCCGGATTCAATCGCAATTTGCAGGTATTCATTAAAACCGTATTCCGGATTTCCGGCTACGTATTCTTCCGTTTCGCCGGCATTGCCCGATGCAAAATAAGCGGCTTGTGCGGCTCCGTAAGCGCCGGAGAAATTGCCCAAACCTACGCCGAATGGGTGTTGGGCGATGACTTGCAAAGACACTTTCCAAGTCAACAATCGTCCATCGGCTGAATTTTTCTTCAGAAAATACATGCCTGCCGAGGCAAACAGCAAAAGCAGGACAATCAGGCTTCCGACAAACCATTTTTTTGCCGTTGTCATGTTACGTTTGAAGCTCCAGCCCTTATTTTGAACATAGCCATATCCCACAATTACGCTACCTGCTATGGCTGCCAACCACGATGCCCTGCTCATTGCCGCCGGAAGAACCAATAAAATAGCAATGCAGGCGATGGCCGAAAAAACAGAGAAAACGCGCCTTTTACTTTTTATCCAAAACTGCAAAGCCATCGGAAACACCACCGCCAAATATCCGGCATAAGGCCCCGGATTGAAAAAAGAACCGGTCATTTTAAACAAATTGTGCTGCGACATTTCAAAGCCGTAGAGTTGCCGCAAGCCCCAAACAGCCTCAACCAAACCGGTAAGAACAATAAAACCA
>BNXY01000256.1 GCA_025999935.1 Bacteroidia bacterium
ACAAAGTGACCCTCGACGCTACAACTCCGCATTACCTTGCCAATAACGGAACTACCGCTATCCCGGGATTTGAAGCATTTATTGCAAAACTTGGCGAACAATACAATGTGGAAGCTGAATACCTGACGTTCACAAGGAAGACTTAATCAAATTGTTGGACGACAAGAAGATAAAATACAACAAAGCTGTCATGTACCGAACGGTAAGCAATGATTTTACTGCTGATGAAGTTTTCGATTACGATATTCTCGTGTTTTTCTCGCCGGCAGGAATTGCTTCCTTACTGAAAAATTTCCCCCATTTCGAACAAAACGAAACGGCAATCGGAACTTTTGGGCCTACTACTGCTAAAGCCGTCAGAGACGCCGGTTTGCGATTGGATATCGAAGCGCCGAATCCGGAATCTCCGTCGATGACCGCCGCGCTGGAAAATTATTTGAAAAACCGCTCTAAATCCGTGTCTAAAAACGGAAAGAAATAAAATCCCGTTGGACAACAGATATACTTTTAAAAAAGAGGAACGCATTTCTGCACAAAGGGAAATCGATTTATTATTCGAGAAAGGAATTTCTTTTATTTCCTATCCTTTGCGCGTGGTTTACTTTCAAAAAAAAACTTTTTCCGGCGCAGACGCTTCCGTTCTGATAAGTGTCCCGAAGAAAAAATTTAAAAAGGCCGTTTACAGAAACCGACTCAAACGCTTGATTCGGGAAAGTTACCGCTTGAATAAAATGCCGCTGCTCAATCAACTTCAGGAAAAAGACTGCGGACTGTTGATCGCTTTCCTTTTTGTCGGAAAAGAATTGAGCGGATTCAAAGAAATCGAAACAGCTGTGATTAAAGCATTAGCTTCTTTGAAAGAGAAAATAATATGAAGCCGGGAATTGACAAAATAAAACAAGCCGGCATTTTTATCGCCCTGATTCCCATCTATTTCTACAAATATTGCATTTCGCCCCTCACACCGGCGACGTGCAGATACACGCCTTCGTGTTCGGAATATGCCTTGCAAGCCATCAAAAAATACGGCCCTCTCAAAGGCGGCCGGCTGGCGACGAAACGGATTCTCCGCTGCCATCCCTGGGGCGGACATGGCTACGACCCAGTGCCGTAATCTGCGAATGGTGTCGTAGGGGCGCACACACAGATGCGCCCCTACGGCACAAAAAAAAAGGCGCCCTTGGGCGCCTTTTTTTATTTAGAACAATTACTTGTTATTTTACAACAACTTTAGCAACTTTTGAACCGTTCTTCACGATTACTACGCCCTTAGGTGCAGTAATGGTTTGGTCGGCTCCGCTGATAACGGTTGACTT
>BNXY01000257.1 GCA_025999935.1 Bacteroidia bacterium
GATTGTCCGCATTTTTGCGTACATCCCAGCGATTTTTCTTCCAATGTGGAAATGCCGCCTGCTTTGTTGCCCGGAGACGGATTTTCATAAACAGGCTGTTCATTCCGTATAAAATAATCTTTGAAATCATTTATCAGATGAACCGTTTGGTCAAACAAGCTTTCATTTAAACAACGATTCATCAGAAGTGTTTCAGCGCCAAACATTTCCGGCACTTCGGTCAATACGGCGCTTCCACCTTGTGCAATCAGAAAGTCGGAAAAAACGCCCAATAAAGGATTAGCGGTAATTCCGGAAAAACCATCCGAACCGCCGCATTTCAAGCCGGCTTTCAGCTCGGAAAGCGGAACATCCTCCCGCACGTCTTTAGACACGGTTTCGTAAATCTCCCGCAATAGCGACATCCCGGTTTCATATTCATCCGCTACTTTTTGGGTTTCGATAAACCGGATGCGGGACTCGTCAAGGTTGCCCAACATTTCACGGAAAGCGTTCACTTGGTTGTTTTCGCAACCCAAACCTACAATCAAAACGCCTCCGGCATTGGGATGTAAAACCATATTCCGCAAAATTTTCCGGGTGTTTTCGTGGTCGTCTCCCAACTGCGAACAGCCGTAATTATGTGGAAATGCCACAATTGCATCAACATTTTTGCCTTGCGTTTCCCGGCGCAATTGCTCTGCCAAAGACTGAACCGTTCCGTTGACGCATCCAACCGTTGGAATAATCCAAATTTCATTGCGGACACCCACTTCGCCATTGGCGCGCCGATATCCCTTAAAAGTCAAATTACGATTCGGAATATTCAATGTAACTTCCTGTGGATGATATTCATATTCCAATATTCCGGACAGGTTCGTTTTTATCGTCTTTTCATTGACCCAATCTCCTTGCGAAAGGTCTTGACGTGCATGTCCTATCGGATAACCATATTTAATCACGTTCGCGTTTTCAGGAATATCCGACAAGGCAAACTTGTGTCCTGCAGGAATATCGGACGATATGACCACATGCTTTCCGTCCACGCTGATTCGCTCGTTTTTGTGCAAATCGGTCAGAGCCACCGCCACATTATCCGCCGGATTTATCTTTATAAATTGCATATTTTATCTATTCGATTTCAGTGTAATACTGCAAATATCCAGTTAACTTTTCCGTTAATCCCGGAATCCGGTTCAAATCTTCTCCCCAAATAAATTCAGCGCCCAGAACGCCTTGCGCCACTTTAGCCGCATCATTTGATTGCCAGAGTTCCGTCAGCAAATCCAAAATGGCTTTATCGTCATTCGGAACAATAACATTCTCGCCGCGT
>BNXY01000258.1 GCA_025999935.1 Bacteroidia bacterium
AACACAAATAATTAAATTTAACATGACAAAAAAAGAATCCCCGCGGGAAAATCCCCACACACAACGTATCCGTAGGGGCGTTGCGCGCAACGCCCCTACTGTAACCGCTTAAAATTCTTATTTTCCACCAGCGAACGCATTTGCGTAATCGCCACTTTGTTCAATTCCGGCAAACGTTCGCCCTGTGGCAATTCTTTCCTGATTAACAGAGCGTTAATACTTTCCATATTTGAGAGGACGACAAGCTGTTCCAATGTAGCGAAGTCACGGATATTGCCTTTCGCACCCGGATTTTCATCCCTCCACTGCCTGGCTGTTTTGCCGAAAAGAGCTACATTCAACAAGTCGGCTTCTTCTGCATACGTGCAGGAAACCTGTTCTTTTGTAACAACATTGGGGATAATATGTTCCTTAATGGCGTCTGTATGAATACGATAGTTGATTTTAGAGAGGGTACGCTGCAAGTTCCATTCGAGAGATTTAGACCGTTCTTCGCTTTCCTTCAGACGCTGAAACTCCTTGATTAAAAACAACCTGAAAACTGCGCTGATTGCTGCGCCAAATTCAAAGGCTATATCCTTGTGGGCATACGTTCCACCGTACTTCCCCTGCTTTACGTAAATGCCTGCAGCATTGGTTTTTGTAATCCACTCTCCTGTACTGAGAACGAAAGACGGCAATCCCGCCTGCATTTTAAAGTGGTCAAATTCGACCACGTTAAAATTCGGGTTGTAAAGTTGCTCCCACGCACCAAGAAATTCAAGCGTTGTTCGCGTCCGTATCCAATTCTTGATAATATCGGCAGCACGCGCCTGTCCATCCTTGGCATTAGCCATATCGGTCAATGATATATAATCATCCTCTTTTGAAGTGATTACTGCAATTTCCGTTCCCTGAACAGTTATAGTTTCTTTTTTGCTCATATTTTCAATCCTTGTAATTATTCAGCTCTACTCCTTACTTTCAATCAACCTTTTCAATTCTTCCCGGCTCGGCAAAACCGTTTGATAGCGGCTTGCAAAAATCTGTTTATTATCTTCGGGAAGCGTAATTTCCACCAGCGTTTCGCTTTTATCCTGACACAAAATAATCCCAACCGTCTTATTTTCGTCTTCTAACCGGACAAAGCGGTCGTAATAATTCACATACATCTGCATCTGACCAATGTCCTGGTGGGTGAGTTCGCCTATTTTCAAGTCAATCAGCACAAAAGATTTCAGGTAACGGTTGAAAAACGCCAAATCAACTCTGAAATGCTTTTCATCAATCGTAATCCCTACCTGTCTGCCTGCGAAAGTGAAACCCTT
>BNXY01000259.1 GCA_025999935.1 Bacteroidia bacterium
CTTATGAAATAGGAATTGACATGGGCGGTACGAATACCGCTTTTGGAATTGTTGACAGAAGAGGCGAGATTTTATATCGCGGTTCAATCAGTACCGTTGGATATACCGACGGTGCGGATTATGTAGAAGACTTGGGAAATGCGATTAATAAATTAGTTGCAGATAACGAGTTGGGAGATAAGATTAAAGGAATCGGAATGGGTGTTCCCAACGGGAATATGAATGACGGCACCGTAGAAAAAGCGGCCAATATTCCTTGGGCAAAAAACGTAGTTGTTCCCTTGGCTGCTTTGATGACCAAGAAAACCGGTTTCCCTTGTTGCCTGACCAACGACGCCAATGCCGCCGCTTTGGGCGAAATGGCTTATGGCGTAGCCAAAGGGCTGAAAGATTTTATCGTCATCACGCTGGGTACAGGTTTGGGTAGCGGCATTGTGGCGAACGGACAATTAATTGTCGGACATGACGGATTTGCCGGCGAGTTGGGACATATAATCATGGTGCGTGAAAACGGTCGTACCTGTGGTTGCGGTCGCACGGGTTGTTTGGAAACTTATGCTTCTGCTACCGGAGTAGCCAGAACCGCTCGCGAATTTTTGGATATTAATCCCGACAGAAAATCTGCTTTGCGAGATATCCTGCAACGTCCCATTACTTCAAAAGATGTATATGAGGCTGCCAATGCAGGGGACGAATTGTCCATCGACATTTTCAATTATACCGGTAAAATTCTTGGGGAAGCCCTCGCCGATTTTATCACATTCTCCAGTCCGAAAGCCTTTATCCTTTTTGGCGGCTTGGCACATGCCGGCAGTCTTCTGACAGATCCACTGAAGAAATCTCTTGAAAATAATGTGTTGAGCATTTACAAGGGAAAAACGGAAATACTCATATCCCAACTGAACGATGCGGAAGCGGCTATTCTGGGCGCCAGCGCTTTGGCTTGGGAAGAATAATAATCATTAACAATTAAAAATTATCATGAAACACACGGTTTTATTGTTTTTGTTAGTTTCTCTATTTTTCCGGCTTCCGGCTCAAACAGGGGCTTTACCCCGTACATCGCCGGAGAAAGAAAAGGTATCTGCCGCAGGTTTAGCTGCATTCTACAAAGCGGCGGAGGAAAGTGATCTGAAATTTCATAGTGCGATGATTGTTCGCAATGGGTGCGTGGTCGCAGAAAAATGGTGGGGCGACAATGCGCCCGATAAACCGCATGTCATGCATTCGGTCAGCAAAAGTTTTACGGCTACGGCGGTGGGATTTGCTATCAGCGAAGGATTGTTGAAGTTGGACGATAAAGT
>BNXY01000260.1 GCA_025999935.1 Bacteroidia bacterium
CGCTTGGTCGATCAACACCACGATGTACATGTGGCTTATGAAACGTCGGGAAATATTGCCGTAGGCGATGAAGATGTGATCCGCTATGTGGCTTTGCTCGAAGATGTGCGCCGGAAATACGACCCCAACAATGAAACGCTGAAGAAGAAAAACAATGAAGTACTCCAGTTCTTGTTGCATGACAAAGGCATCAATGATATTGATACCCCGGATGTTCTTTTTCTGAAAGCGTATATCCGGAGACAAGAGGCTACGGCCGCCGACCGTTATGTAGGAATAGATTCCGATCATGTTACTTTCTTGGATCTGCCTTTCTATGAAACGGGGAGAATTAAGAAAAACCCTATTTCGGAGAAAGATATAGCTGTTGTAAAGGCTTATTTAGACAAATTGCAACCCGATGAAATATTTGTAGCAGGCGACTTGGCAGATCCGCATGGAACACACAAAGTGGCGTTAGACGCCGTTTTGGCCGCCATAGAAGAAAGCAAAGGCGAAGAATGGTCGAAACATACCCGTATCTGGATGTACCGCGGCGCTTGGATGGAATGGGAAATAGAAGACATAGAAATGGCGGTTCCCATCTCTCCCGAAGAGTTGCGGGCCAAACGAAACGCCATCCTCCGTCACCAATCGCAAATGGAAAGCGCCCCATTCTTAGGCAACGACGAACGCCTGTTCTGGCAACGCTCCGAAGACCGGAACCATGCGACCGCCGAATTGTACAGACAATTAGGTCTGGCAAGCTACGAAGCCATCGAAGCGTTTGTGGAATATAAAATAATTTGATATTTAGTTAAATGCCGTTAACGTGTTATTGCCATTCCGGCAAAAGTAGCAAGCAGGCATACAGCGATGCTGCTGAATATGTAAATCAGGCTGGTTACGAAATTCCCTTGTTGCAATAAACCGGCATTTTCGTAAGCAAATGCAGAAAAAGTGGTGTATCCGCCGCAAATTCCGGTTGCGAAAAACAAGCGTAATTGCGGCGAAAACCAGTCATATCGTTCGGATAGGCCGTAAACAATGCCAATAATCAGGCAACCAATCACATTCACGGCGAATGTTCCCCATAAAACCGGAAAAATCGTCATTTTGCTGATGATTTTTCCGGTTGTCAGATAACGTAACATGCTTCCGATTGCGCCGCCTAATCCTATTAACAAGAGGGTAGATTTCATTTGGAAATTTGAAAATGGGGCAATTTGGAAATTAGAATTGCTCCAATACTTTGATTCTTTCTTCAATGGGCGGATGTGTGGCAAACAAATTGTTTATTCCGGAGACAAAACTTTTTTT
>BNXY01000261.1 GCA_025999935.1 Bacteroidia bacterium
AGGATAAATATTTGCACTCGTATTTAAATTTTTCCATTCATGGATTTCTGCTGTATCAAGAGCAGATAGTTGGGATGTTTTCCATTATTCCGCGATTGTATCATTTTAATAGCGAACATAAAATCATCGGTTTGGGTTGCGATGCTTTTATTTTGCCCAAACATCGAAAAGACGATTTCTTTTTGAAGGAAATGGCAGATGCTGCATACGAAATTTGTAAAAAAAATAACATTAATTACTTGATTTCCATACCCAATCCTACTGCATATCCGTATTGGAAATATTATGGAAATTGGTGTGATATTGGTGCATTGGATTATTACATATTGCCATACAAAATTTCCAAGTTAATCAAAGTCTGCGAGTTTTTTGATGTTTTTTCCTCCGTTTTCTTCAAAATTGTAAACGCTTGTTCTTTATGGATTTCTTCTTTTGGAAAGGATAAATCCACCGACAAGAAAATCAGTCTTGTGAAAGATGAGCGTTTTTTAGAAGAAAGATACAACAAATCAGATAATTACAAAATCTACAAAATTGATAAACAAGGCTATTTTGTGGCGAGGCAACATGATGAAGATGGAGTTTGCACGGTGTATCTTGTAGATTGTCATCCGTTAACTAACAATATGATAAAAAAGGCGTTATATCGCATAATAAAAGATTTCTCATTTGATGTAATTCTTTTTGTTGGCAAACTGGAATCCCATCCATTTTATTTCATCAAAGTTCCCAAATCAAAAGAGCCGCGAATTCAGCCTTTTACGTGCTATTTGCTGACAGATAAACAGAAAGATGATTTTCTTTCCATCGCTTCGTGGAATATTGGATTGGCGGATTTTGATAATAGATAATTTGCACGAGTAAAAATAAATTGCTAACTTTGCAATTGAACTTTTATTGAAATAAAAAACAAAATGGCAACAGGCATAACAATTGAACGTACTTATAACGGTGTTCCGACATTCGCACATATTGATTTACAAAAATATGGTGACGAATTATCGGATTTTTTCAAATCAAAAAAGGTAGATTTAGGCAAAACAATGATAGCCTCTCCCCCAAAAGGCTACCTCACGCACGAACAATTTGTGGCGAAATGCGATGCGGAAATCGACGAACTGTGTAAACAAAATGGTATTTTACAGTAAGCGCTCTCAAAAAGATTTTATTCGCATCTTCAAAGGTTTGCTTAACTGGAAAACCACAAACTTACAGCCTCGTATGACTTATGCAGAGGTTGTGAATTATCGTAACGAAATATATATCAAATGCCTATCTATTACAGACTTAGAA
>BNXY01000262.1 GCA_025999935.1 Bacteroidia bacterium
ATTCTGCATACTAAGGAAAATCAGAAAGACCTTACTGTTTATGTTTATGCCGGAAAAGACGGCGCTTTCAGCCTCTACGAAGACGAAGGCGCCAATTACAATTACGAAAAAGGCGCATATACAACGATTCCGTTTACCTACGATGAAAATTCCAAAACGCTGACCATCGGTGAAAGGACAGGAGAATTTCCGGGCATGAACCGCGAAAGGGATTTCAACATCGTATTTGTAGGCAAAGATAATCCGGTAGGAATTGATGCGGTTAAAGCGGCTAAGAAAGTACATTACGATGGGAAAAGTTTGCAAGTTACAAATTAAATAATAATTTAGCGGAAAGATGCATAAAAATCTCCAATGCTACCCACTCTTACCGAATGGCTTTATAAAATTTCAAAAAAATCATCGCATTATTTTGAAAATTAATTTTTTATTCCTACCTTTGCATCCCGAATTGTTTAAGGATAAATAATATAAAAAAATACAGCAATGAAACAAGGACTTCACCCGGAAACATATCGTCCGGTCGTATTCAGAGACATGTCGAACGATGATACTTTTATTACCCGTTCCACCATTAATGCAAAAGAAACTATCGAACTCGACGGGGTTACTTATCCTTTGATTAAGATAGAAATTTCCAACACCTCCCATCCGTTCTACACCGGTAAACAAAAATTGGTGGATACGGCAGGACGTGTGGACAAATTCATGAGTCGTTACGGAAGCCGCAAAAAATAAGACAAGTTTCTGCTAACAACAAACAAAAAAACCCGGAGGCATTGAAACTTTCGGGTTTTTTACTTTACAAATAAAAAATACACATGAAAAAAATACTCCTATCCGTTATGTTAGGCATGGTTGCCTGTTCTTTAAGCGCCATGTCATTCACGAAAAACAATACATTGCCCAGCGACAATACCCAAATATATACCTCGCATCGCCCGGAAGTGAAAGATCGATTGTTTGTATCCCAAGCCGTTGACAAAAAAATAGTTGCCGTAAAAAAATTATTAACAAACAAACGCTTGGCTTGGATGTTTGAGAATTGTTTCCCCAACACCATCGACACTACTATACACTACCGGCTACTTGACGGCGAAGATGATACATTCGTTTACACCGGAGATATTCATGCCATGTGGCTTCGTGATTCCGGCGCCCAGGTCTGGCCATACGTGCAGTTGGCCAATCAGGATCCGGAATTAAAGAAAATGCTTCGGGGAGTGATTCTCCGTCAGTTAAAATGTATCCTTATCGACCCGTATGCCAATGCGTTCAATGACGGCCC
>BNXY01000263.1 GCA_025999935.1 Bacteroidia bacterium
AGGTGCTCAAAGGGAAATCGCACAAGCGCTCAACTTCCAAAGTATTGACATCAAGCATACCGATTTCATTGTTGCAGGCAAAAATCAACTTTCCTCTTTCGCCCCATGCAATCATCGGCACATCGCTCGCTTCGCCTATTAAAACCAACTTATCCTCTTTAAACCGGTAGAGTCCGCTTCGCGTTGCAATCCAATACGAAGCGTCTTCTCCTATCCGTATCTCGTTGATCCACAAAGCAAGGTTGGTTGGCAAGCGTATGAAATCAAAACGGTCTAAAACTTCGTTGTAGCGGAATACCTGCTTGTTGTTCGTATAAGCCACAACCTCTGTCCCATTGCTTTCTATCTCTACGAATATAATGTTTTTCGACTCGTATGGCAGTCGGTACGACCTATAATCATCGTTCGTCAAACGCAATATCTCACTGCGCGACGATGCCCATACAAATCCGTTGCCGTCCTTACACAACGAAAAGAAGCCGTGTTTTGAAATCCCGAACATATCGCTGACACTGAAAAATTTAATATTTTCAGATCCCAAAGCTTCCAATGCGATAATTAATAATATGGACAGTAGTTTCAATTTCATAACCGTATCCTTTGGTTGCAAAAGTACGAAAAAAATCGACACAACACACAAACAGGCATTATTTTGTTTGCGGCAAACAAATCGAGTAGGTAGGGGGATTACTCCCCCGCCCTCTCACACCACCGTGCGTACTTTCGTACACGGCGGTTTTTGTAGATTGTTGAATGTCTGCACCCTGTTAGTGTAGAAATATGCCCAACATACAAAAATAAAAAAAAGCGCCGGATTGCTCGGGCGCTTTTCCCCTTGATTTGTTTTTTTAACGGGGATTTTTTTGTTAGGTGTTTTTTACCCTAAATAGCTTTTTAACAAGTCGTTTTTGTTACTTGTTTTCAATCTTCTGATTGCTTTTTCTTTAATTTGTCTTACGCGCTCGCGTGTCAAACCAAATTTATCGCCAATCTCTTCGAGTGTCATTTCCTGAGTGCCGATTCCGAAAAACATTTTGATAATGTCCCGTTCACGGTCGCTCAACGTGGATAAAGCGCGGTTGATTTCTTTTGAAAGCGATTCGTTCATCAAAAAACGGTCAGCTACCGGAGCGTCTTCATTGACAAGCACATCCAATAAACTGTTGTCTTCGCCTTCCACAAAGGGAGCATCCACCGAAATGTGACGGCCTGAAACTTTCAGCGTATCCGAAATTTTATCTACCGGTATGTCCAATTCAATGGCGAGTTCTTCGGGTGAAGGTCT
>BNXY01000264.1 GCA_025999935.1 Bacteroidia bacterium
TTTAATTTGTTATTAAACGGAATAAATGGAGATATTTGTGACGAGTGCGTTGAACGCGCCTACGAAATCGTAAAAGAATCTGCCAACACTCCCGTAGAGAAGGGCGGATTTTCTATTTCAAAGGATGAGTTACCCCGTCCCAAAGAAATCAAAGCATTTCTGGACTTGTACGTAATCGGACAACACGATGCGAAACGCTATCTGGCCGTTTCCGTTTACAATCACTATAAACGATTGATGCAGAAACCGGATAAGGATGATGTGGAAATTGAAAAATCCAACATCATCATGGTCGGTTCTACCGGAACCGGTAAAACGCTGCTGGCAAAGACCATCGCCCGTTTGTTGAAAGTTCCGTTCGCCATTGTCGATGCAACCGTTTTGACGGAAGCCGGTTATGTGGGCGAAGACATCGAAAGTATCCTGACCCGTTTGCTTCAGGTCTCGGAATACGATGTCAAAGCCGCCGAAAGAGGCATTGTGTTTATTGATGAAATAGACAAAATTGCCCGAAAAAACGACAATCCGTCCATTACCCGCGACGTAAGCGGCGAAGGCGTTCAACAAGGATTGCTGAAACTGCTGGAAGGAGCGGTGGTCAATGTGCCGCCACAAGGCGGCCGCAAGCACCCCGACCAGAAAATGACTCCCGTGGATACCAAAAATATTCTGTTCATCTGCGGCGGCGCTTTCGACGGTATCGACAAAAAAATCGCCCAACGCATGAATACGCAGGTAGTGGGATATACCGCCATTCAAAAAACGGCGCATATCGACCGGAATAATCTCTTGCAATACATTGCACCACAGGATTTAAAAGCTTTCGGATTGATTCCCGAAATTATCGGACGGTTGCCTATTTTGACCTATTTGGAACCATTAGACAGGGTGGCGCTTCGGGCTATTCTCACGGAACCCAAAAACTCCATTATCAAACAATACAAAAAAATGTTTGCAATGGACGACATTCAATTGACATTCGATGAAGAAGTATTGGAATATATTGTGGATAAAGCGATCGAATTTAAATTGGGTGCAAGAGGTTTACGTTCTATAACAGAAGATATTATGATTGATGCTATGTTTGAATTTCCTTCTTCGGAAGAAAAAAATCTTCACATCAATTTGGAATATGCGAAACAAAAAATAGAGAAGTCAAAAACCTTGCGTTTGAGCCAATCGTAAAAAAATCAAAAAAAGTTGATAAATTATTTGCATTATTTCAAAACAATAATATACCTTTGTTCTGGAAAGACATTTTGCATATAGATTATGAGTAAAAAAG
>BNXY01000265.1 GCA_025999935.1 Bacteroidia bacterium
TTCGGTGTGAACATTACCCGTGTCAATCGTTCCGGCGTGGATTTGATTGCCGACCCATCTTTGAAGTTGCAAGTGGGCGACCGGGTAACTGTGGTGGGTATCGAAAACGCCATTAAAAGCGTGGAGAAAGTGTTGGGTAACCAGATGAAACGCTTGAACGAACCGAATCTGATACCGATATTTATCGGTATTTTCTTGGGTATTTTGCTGGGAAGCATTCCTTTCACGTTTCCGGGTATTCCCCAACCGGTAAAATTGGGATTGGCCGGAGGCCCCTTAATTATAGCCATATTAATCAGTATCTTCGGCCCCAAATACCATTTGGTAACTTATACGACCATGAGCGCCAATTTGATGTTGCGCGAAATCGGTATTTGTCTTTTTCTGGCTTGTGTCGGCATTGACGCCGGAGGTAAATTTGTCTCTACCATTGTCGAAGGCGGCGGTCTGAGCTGGGTGGGTTACGGTGTGCTTATTACCATCATTCCCTTGCTGATTATCGGAACAATCGGACGTTGGGTCTTCAAAATAAACTACTATACCCTCATGGGTTTATTGGCGGGAAGCACGACCGACCCTCCCGCTTTGGCTTATTCCAATGCGACGGCGGGCAATGACGCCCCTGCGGTAGCTTACGCCACGGTTTATCCGTTGACCATGTTTTTGCGGGTGCTGTCTGCACAGTTGTTGATATTGTTTTTCTGTTGAAGAAGATTTTGCTTACTTCTCCTAATTATCTTTATTATTCATAAAAATACCATAAGCGGTTCAACTACAAATTGTTTACCTAGAATATGTCAATAAAATGAAACGAATGATTATCAATTTATTTGCACAGACAACACTATTGTTGTTATTTTCCGGACAACTTCTGGCACAAGATCGCTTGCCGTATAAGTCAAAAGCAATATTCTTAAGTGATACGATTCAGTATTTGGAATATAATTTTCTTGCTCGTAGCTCTCTATACAAAGGGAAAAAAGTGTCTGACGTTATCAAAGACCTTGAGTATCCTATTTTAAAGGTTGCTAATTGGGGGGTAAGGCATGATCCTCAGGAAGGATTGAATGGAGGTAAACTTATTTATTTAGATTTAGGTATATATCAAGTAGGAGATATTCCAAATGAATTAGTAGATTATTATGTACGAGTGTGGTTTGCAAATCCACCAAGCACTATTGAATTTAAAAAAGTATTTGATTTTTTTGATAAAGAAAGAAAATTTACACCTCAGATCTATGAATTTATAAAAGATTTGGAAGTATCTCGTGTAGCTTCCA
>BNXY01000266.1 GCA_025999935.1 Bacteroidia bacterium
CCCCACTCGCAGATATTCGTTTTTGACGATTGGCATACCCGTCGGAATTTCTTCAAGCAATTTATCAGCGGCGCTTTTGTAACCATCGCCATGACTGGAATTGACCAGGAAATGATGCAAAAAAACCTTTCCTGCAAGAATTTACGGGAAGCGCAAAAAAATATTTGTTCTTACAGTCTGCTCTTTGTTCCGGTAAATTTTCTGTTTCTTTGTTTAGGCATTTTGTTGCTGAATTATGCTTCCGCCAACGGCATCGCCTTGCCTGAATCGGGAGACGCTATTTTGCCGATGTTGGTTACCGGTAATTATTTTGGAACAGTTGTCATCGTCTTTTTCGTCATTGGCATCATTGCAGTGACTTTCGCCAGCGCCGATTCGGCTTTGACGGGACTAACCACCTCTATTTGCGTGGATATGCTGGATGTTTCAAAGTACAGTGAAAAAAAAGCCCGGAAGATAAGGTTGAGCGTTCACTTAACCATTTCGCTCGCTTTCATCGGGATAATGTTGATTTTTAAAGCCATCAACAATACCAGTGTGATTGATGCCATTTATACGATTGCGTCTTACGCCTACGGCCCGCTGTTGGGATTGTTTGCGTTCGGAATCCTGTTCAAAAGGCAAACCCAAGACAAAGCGGTTCCTTATATTTGCGTACTATCGCCCATTTTATGTTTTGCAATGAATGAAACATTGAAAGCGGCGATTCATTATCAATTCGGTTATGAACTGTTGATAGTGAATGCTTTATTCGTAGTAATAGGATTGCTTATTTTCAAGAAAACGGAATAAACGAAATAAACCTGTTAGCTCTTAAAGACCAGACAGGTTTTACTTTTTAATTAAATATACATGAAAATGAAACAGATTAGTATTTTTTTCGGTTTATGGTTGCTCTTCGCTTGCGCGGTAAATGCAGCCCGGGTAGATTCGATTGCCGTTGACAGCAAGGCAATGGGAGTAAAAATAAAAGCGATGGTAATTCTGCCGGATAAAGCGTTAAGTGCACAAGCACAACGCTGCCCGGCCGTTTATTTGTTAAACGGCTACGACGGAAATGAGAAACAATGGCCGGGAATCAAATCGGATTTGCCAAAAATCGCCGATGAAAAGGGGATTATTTTTGTATGTCCGGATGGCAAGAACAGTTGGTATTTAGATAGTCCTTTGGATAAAACCTCCCTGTTTGAGACCTTTATTTCTGTCGAACTCATCCAATACATCGACAAAAACTACCGGACTTTGGCCGACCGGAAACATCGCGCC
>BNXY01000267.1 GCA_025999935.1 Bacteroidia bacterium
AAGTGGGACAATGGCAACGCAGCGACCCGCATTGGGACGAAGCCGCCGCATTCGTGCAAAGCGGCAAATTGGGACGTGTGCGCACCGTAAAAGTGTGGGCTTACCAGACCAGTAAATGGACTTTGCCCGTAGCGCCCGATTCCGCTCCTCCGGCAGGCGTGGATTATGAGATGTGGCTCGGCCCCGCTCCCAAACGCCCGTACAACGAAAATCGTTTTCATTATAATTTCCGTTTCTTCTGGGATTATGCCGGCGGTCTGACGGCCGACTGGGGCGTACACTTGTTGGATTATGCCCTCAAAGGAATGAATGTCGGCTTGCCGTCTTACGTCTATGGAGCCGGCGGTAAATTTGCTTATCCCGACGATGCGATGGAAACACCCGACACCCTGATGGCTACATTCAAATACCCGGATTTCAATATCGTATGGGACCACGCTTGCGGTATCGGCGCCGGAACGTTCGACCGTCCCGAAGGACTTGCCTTTTTCGGCGAAAACGGCACCCTGATTCTCACGCGGGCCGGTTGGGAAGTTCGTCCGGAAATGCACAACCGCGGACGGAGTTTCCCCTATTGTTATCCCTGCGATACCGAGCGCAAACCGGAAGCGGCGCGTATGGAAGCTATTGCCTGGCAGAAGGGCAACAACAAAGGTTTGTACAACCACGTCGGCAATTTGCTCGATTGCATCAAAACACGCCAATTACCCAATTGCGATATCGCCATCGGCGCAGAAGTGGCCAAACTAAGCCACCTCGCCAATATCTCCAGCCGCGTAGGAAAAGCGCTTACTTGGGACAATGCGACGCAAACGTTCAACGACAAAAAAGCGAATGAATTGATAAAAGCGCATTACCGCGCTCCTTGGAAATTGCCGAAATTATAAATAGCAAAATCCAACGTTTTATTATGATTAATCAAGGTGCAAGGGATAGAGAGTTCTTCTATTTTCGTATGGTTAATTATTTTTCTTAGCGCCTCAATTTATTATTTAGTCAAAGTTTGAAAAAAATCGTTTCGTACCTGACGGCACGAAAAATAGCGGCGACAATATTTTCTACCGATATATTGTCCCTAACGGGACACCCAAAGTGTTATATGTTAAAAATTTCACGTACCTTAGTAAATCATGATAGAACGGAGTGGAACGAAAAATCTAATAATAAATAATACTAAATATGAAAATAAAGATTAACAACAAAGAAGTAGAAACCCTCACCGACGAAACCCTAATAAAA
>BNXY01000268.1 GCA_025999935.1 Bacteroidia bacterium
GATCTCTATTTATGCCCATGGTATTAGTACTTACCAACCGATAAAAGGCATTAGCATTAGAACTTTTGGAAAAACGAGCGGCCGGATGATAATTAAATCCGGTAACTTTATTAGGAGCCGCGTTATTTGACACGCTCGATCGAACAAAATTACCTGCCGAATTTGCGCCTGTAATTTTATTAACCCAAGTGCCATTGTTATAGTCATCAGGAGTCAGCCATACTTTAAAGGTGCCGGTTGTTACCCCGCCGGGACTGGGTTGTACCTGCGCCCACGTATATAAAATACCGGAGAAAAATAGTATCACACCCAGTATTAATCTTAAATATTTTGTATTCATGATTTATCCTGTCCTAATTTTTTTCTACGAATATAATATTCATAAAGGTAGCATCCGTAACTTTGCTCGCATCGACCGTGTACTGCAATATTCCTTCTACCGAGATTGGATTGGAGTTGAACGCGACTCCTCCATTCGGAGAAATTTTGACACTGGTAAAAACATCAGAATCGTAGCCCGTCACATAATAATAGAGTTCTCCGCGCGCCGGAAATTCTTTAAACAGATCTGGTGCGATAGATAGGCTTTTTATCAATGGCGTATTATCTGTTTTGCCATCGTGGTGAGATGGATGAGAGCGATCGTGAAATTGTCTTACGTATTCCGCATACAAGTCGTAATGATAAATGGTGTCGCTTCTGGATACATCAAGAGGAATCGATGGCATATAAAACCATCTTGCCTTTCCTATCTGGAGCTTTTCCCAGCGAGTACCGGTATTGTAATAAAATCCGGCGGACACATTGTCCATTGGATCCGGCACAGCAACGGTATTCGTATTGTATATAACCATACCTGCAACATGGCTCGTCATAGGAGCCGGCAGGCTGGCGTCCGTTAAGGCGACCCGGGGTAACAATAAGCCTTTATCCGAAGTATTGTTTCCGAGACCGCCATTCAAATCCAACAAAGCATTCTCATTCGGTTTATTACCCGACCCAATAGTAACTTGCCCTTGTGTTGTTGCAGCAAACGCCATTATAAAAATGGCTACATTTAAAATTCGTTTCATAAAATAAAATATAAATTTTTTTAATAATGGTGAATAAATTTTGTGCAAATTTACGCTGTAAATCACAATATTGTTTGGTTACGGAAGAGCGACTTTGTTCAATAATAAGTGAATTTAAACATTTTACTGTATTAAATAGCTAATA
>BNXY01000269.1 GCA_025999935.1 Bacteroidia bacterium
AACCCTAATAGAAGTCGCCCGACGCGAAGGTTTTTCCATTCCCTCGCTGTGTTACGCCAAAGAAGCGAAGCACAAATCTTCCTGTATGGTTTGCGCCGTCAGGAATTGTGCAACCGGCCAACTCATGCCGTCCTGTTCGACCTTGCCAACGGAAGGCATGCAGATTGACAGCGAAAGTCCCGAAGTGAAACTGACCCGCACCCTCTCGCTCGAACTGCTGCTGAGCGACCACCGCGCCGACTGCGAAGCGCCGTGTTCGATGCTTTGTCCGAAAGGATTGGATGTGGAATTGATGTTGAAATACTATGATACGGAATGTTACGGCGAGGCAAAAGCCCTGTTGGCAAGCGTATTTCCGCATCCCGAAACCGGCTGCGACGACTGCAAAGCGCCTTGCGAAAAAGCCTGTCGCCGGGGCACCCTCGACCAATCCGTCTCCATTCGCGCTATAATAAAGGAAATCGCCACTGCGGAAACTTTAGCAAATTCGGAAAAACCCGAAACCCGAAACCCGAAACCCGAAACCCAATTCCAATCCAAGCTGGGCCGTTTCACGTTCACGGAAAAAGAGCAGTTGAAAGCAACGACTGCAAGCCGTTCGCGTTGTCTGCATTGTGCCTGCTCCGGTCTGCACGACTGTAAACTGCGCCTTTATGCTTCGGAAGCAGGTATCAAGCGTTCACGCTATACTGCTTCGTCGAATTTGCCGCTCGAAAAGATACGGATAAACGACAATCTCTACTTTGAACCCGCCAAATGTATCCGCTGCGGTTTGTGCGTGTATAACAGCGACAATGGCTTTACGTTCAAAGACCGCGGATTTGTGATGCAAGTGGTATTGCCGGAAGAGAACAAGGGGAATGTGAAAGCGGAATTGGCGGAATTGTGTCCGACTGGGGCGATATATCGTCTGAACCGTGATTCTCACAAGATTAATAAGATAATACAAGATTAAAATTAAAATCATGGAAATCCTGAAAATCTTAATAAAATCAAGGTTCAGACAATGCTTCGGACTTTTCCTTTTAATTCTTTTCGGCTGTAGCGATAGCTCAAAACAACTCGGAAAAAGCGATGAAAACAATTGGCCTTTATTTCGCGGAAATACGGAATTGAGCGGATACACCGACATCAAACTCAATAAAAATCCGGTTTTGTTGTGGACATATAAAACGGATGCAAGAGTGGCCGGCTCGCCGGTAGTATATAAT
>BNXY01000270.1 GCA_025999935.1 Bacteroidia bacterium
GGATAAAACCGTTTTTGAGCAATATACCCATTTTTATATCGAAGGCTATTTGGTACAGAACCACGAACTGATTGAAACGGCTGCGAAAATTGCGAAATCATTGGGATTAACTACGATGCTGGATTTGGCAAGTTTCAATGTGGTAGAAGCCGACCGGGATTTTATCCAAAAATTAGTAACTGAATATGTGGATATTCTCTTTGCCAATGAAGAAGAAGCACATGCTTTGACCGGAAAAATGCCGGAAGATGCGGCGTATGAAATTGCAAGCAAGGTTCGGATTGCCATTGTCAAAGCCGGGGATAAAGGCTCTTGGATTAAGCAAGGAGATTTACTGATACATGTTCCGGTTCATGAAAAAATTGAACCGGTAGATACCACTGCCGCAGGCGATTATTATGCTGCAGGTTTCTTTTATGGCATGGCTAACGGTGTCGGCTTGGAAAAATGCGCCCAATTGGGAAGTCTGCTTTCATATTATATTATTCAAGTGGTCGGCACCAAATTGCCGGAAGAAACCTGGGATGAAATCCGGGAAAAAGCAAAAGAAATATTGTATGCGTAAATTTATAATTCCGGGCTTACTATTAGCCTTTCATTGCAGCATGATATGTGCGCAATTATCCGAAAAAGAACGATTTGAAGTTTCCAAAAACTTGGATATTTACAATGCCTTATTCAAGGAATTGAATATGTTCTATGTAGATTCCTTAGATGTGAAAAAAACGATTGAAAACAATATCAATTTCATGTTGAAGCGTTTAGACCCTTATACGGAGTATATTCCGGAAGAAAAAATGCCTGATTTTGTGCAGCAAACAACCGGCGAATATGCCGGAATTGGGGCTATGATTCGTTCCAACAAAGACGCCGTTTATATATATGACCCCTACGAAGGCATGCCGGCTGCTCTTGCCGGACTTCAAGCCGGCGATGTGCTATTGGAAATTGATGGTGTCGGTTTGAAAGGAAAAGATTCCGCTTTTGCCAGTGAACGCTTGAGAGGGCAGCCGAATACAAATTTGAAGGTTAAATTTCAACGGGCAGGAGAGAAAAAACCGCGGGAAATAAGCCTTAGCCGCAAACGGGTACAAACCGATCCGGTAACGTATTATGGCGTTTTGCCCGGAAATATGGGATACATCCACCTTTCGGATTTTACAACGTTCTCGGCAGGGAGTACAAAGTCCGCTTTCGACGATTTAAAGAC
>BNXY01000271.1 GCA_025999935.1 Bacteroidia bacterium
TTTTACAGAAATCTTTCAACTCTTTTTTATATCGGATACACTTTCTTTTTAAAGAAAGGTTCTCTTTTTTATTTAAATAATATTCATTATATTCCGCGCGTAAATACGCCTGCGCATCTCTCTCTCTCTCTCTCTCTCTCTAACAAATATCCGTTAACATCCAAATAATTGATGTTAATATTTGCGATTTGAGCGTTATTTTTTTGAAAGAGATGCATACTTAATTGAATATTGATTATTAATCGGGGGCAAAGGTAGGAAAAATTTTTGATTCTCGCAAAATGAAAAATAAAAATGCAGCGATTCAGGGATTAAAAAAATATCGTCCACCTTAACAGCCCTCCCTTAGCAAGGGTAATACAGTCTCTTTCTCATACAATTTGGATCTATATTGGTAACATATTCAAAGCAAAACTCTTCAGGTTTTGCATCGGAGACTTTACCCGGTTTCATTTGCTTTGTTCGCTTTTCAAGGCACTGCAACCAGTGTAAGTTGTATTTGTTATGGTAAAAAATATCTTTTTGAAAGCGATATTTGCTGTCTATCCAGTTTCCATCCTTCACAGATTCCAAAAGCCCCTTCGTAAGGATACAATCCATCTGCCAGGATACAAATTGGCAAGCGTGGATACTGTTTTTTGAGTTTGGCTGCCAAACGAAGGAAGGCTTTTCGTTCACAGTCCTGTTTGATATAATCGCCCGCCGGATTTTCTATCCATTCGCTGGCCAATGACAAACAAAGTCCATCGCGGGTAACTAATTTAGCTTCCAATACATAGTGATAATAAGTAATCTTCCCTCCACTGGATGTACGTGTCAAGCACTGGTCACAATGCTTATGGTCAAAACTCATTACCCCGGTGGCATCTACGGCTATCATATAATACTTGTTCTGCAAGCGATAGCTCCCATGACTATCTCTTCCATTTGATAATCCTTCCGCCTGCGTGTATCCTTCAAGGCGGATAGCAGGGGATGTAAATCCCCGAAGCGATGTTTGAGGACATGTTTGTACTTGGACAGAATTTTCTGTCCGCGATCCGGTGCTGATGTTTTTTTTCTCTGTTCTTTCTATGGGGATAGAAAAACCGAAGAAATGGCAGATAGAATCTTCGTAAATTAATTGTATTTTCTTTGCAATATGATTGCATTTTCTTTGCATTGTTATTGCATGAAAAACATCAAAAAAGTTCATATATTTCTTTG
>BNXY01000272.1 GCA_025999935.1 Bacteroidia bacterium
GATAAAAGAGGCTGCGCAGGCTGTTGCTGATTGGGTCGAAGGGGCGATAGATTGGTGTAACTCACATTGTCATGTAGGGAAGACAGCAACTGGCGGATTTGAGTGCCGTTGTGAATTTTAATCACAATGTTCTATGTTTTGAAGTGTTCAAAAATGTAAAATTTTGAACACTTTTACTATCAAAAAGAATAAACTATAAATGAAAAAAAATATACTATTCCTTTTTTTAGTGACTTTTGGTTTAAATTGTTTTTCACAAATTTTGATTTCTGGACAAACTATAGATGCTGATACACAAAAACCGGTTGAAAGTGTATATATTCAAAACCGAAATCGACCGGAAAATTCCGCTCTTTCTGATAAAGATGGTTTTTTTACTATCATTGTCGCTTTGTCGGACACCTTGGATTTTCATAGAATTGGTTATGTGTTTTACTCTTACATATACAATGATGAAAATTCTATTATTGAGTTGAAACCAACAGTTTACAATTTACCTGAAATAACTATTACTTATGAAGAAGCCGATAAAATTCTTCAAAAAGCTTTTTATAATTTTAAAAGACAGTATATTGGTAATTCCTTAAACTATTTATGGCATGGAATTGAAACAGAAAAGAATACAGAAGAAGAATGTGAAAGTTATGCCTTGTATTCTGCAAAATTAAGAATGAAAAAGTCTAAAAAAAATGTATTGCCATTCGATTTTACCTTAATAAAGTTAAATCACTTCAAAAATAATGTACTTAAATCAAGTATAATCAAAAGTCATAAATTTACAGAATCAATTCATCCAAATATTTCGGCTTTGTTGAAAGATGAGAAAACTTTCAGAATCATGAAACAAGATAGCGATAATGATTCTTTAATTTTTATTAATTGTATTCCAAAAAAATTGGATAAATTAGTATTTATTCCTTCTTATAATATTGTTATTAATAAATCCGACACAATTCTTTTAGCTTTTAGTGAAACATTGATGAATTCTATTGATGAAAAAACAAAAATCACAGAGTACGATGAGATAAAAATGCTTGGTATAACAGTATTGAAATGCAAATTGAAAAATTTTGCAATTAAATTTTTAGTACAAAAGAAAAATGATTTTTATTATTTTGATTCTTTTTATTCAAAAACTTTAATGTCTTTTTGGGTAGACAATAAAGAGGAATTGATAGAATTTACCAATACAAGTA
>BNXY01000273.1 GCA_025999935.1 Bacteroidia bacterium
CACGCCTATGGGTTGATTATATCCCTCCAATGCGTATTGCGCCATAATTTCATCTTTTCCCCGGCAAAGCAACAGCCCGATAGTTTTATTGTCATGCTCGCCTTTCAGCTTATCGTTTACCACATTGATATAAAAGCTCAACTGTCCGGCATATTCGGGTTTGAAAGACGTCGCCTTTAATTCTATGACGACATAAGCGTGGAGTTTGATATTGTACAAAATCAAATCGGCGTAAAAATCCCTGTCACCAATCTGAAAGTGTTTTTGGCGGGCAACAAATGCAAAGCCTGTTCCCATTTCCAAAAGATACCTGGTTACGTGGTTTACCAATTGTTCTTCAATATCCCGCTCGTCAGCCCGTTCTTTAATTCCTGCAAGGTCAAAAATATAAGGGTCTTTCAACAGATAATTGGCTAAATCGCTTTGCGGTGCGGGAAGTGTCGCGGTGAAATTATTTACCTTTTTCTTTTCAATTTGCCGCTGGAATAAGCCGCTTTCTATCTGTAAGTCAAGAATTGTGCTGCTCCATCCAAATTCAACGCTCTGTTTCATATACCAATACCTGAATCCCAAATTTAACTTACTGTTCATCAGGATAACATGAGAAGCCCAATTGATTTTGGCAATTGCCGAATTAGAAAACAGCTGCTCAATTTGCGCAACAGGTTGTTGCGTAATTACAACCAGTGTTTCTTGAATATTTGTAATTTGCGCAGGAAGCTCCTGCGTAATTACATTATCCTCTGAATTAGTTATCTGTAATTGGGCAAGAGGTTCTTGCCCAATTTCATATTCATTCAAACCCTTTGCTACCGATAGAACCTTTGAGACGGTAGGCGTTTCCAATTCCTTGTCGGCGACAATAAGTTGATTTATAATGCTTAAAGGATACTGTCTGGCAAACTGGCACATATACTTCAGGTTTCTTGGGGAATAGCCTTTCTTTTCCGGATATTTATCCCGGATAGCCTTTGATATGTTGTCTATCACTTTACTTCCCCAACCCAGCCTTTTCTGATTGAACAAAATAAAATGTCCGATTTTCCAGTAATGCAAAAGCATTTGTACATTGGCTGCGGAAATGAGTTTTACCTGTGCCTGTTCTATTTCCGAACCTATTGCATGGATAAAATCGTTAAACGCTTTTTGCTGTATGTTGTTTTCCTGCTTATTCATATAACTGTTTCT
>BNXY01000274.1 GCA_025999935.1 Bacteroidia bacterium
TAACGGCTGTCGTAAATATAATTCAGTCTGCCGAATACACCTTCCAGCGCCAACTCTCTACGGGTATTTGTTGCAGAGGCTTCGCCTGTCGATAAGTTGATTTCGGGAAGGGTGGTTGTAATCAAGCCGGTTTTGTCTGAGCTATAGTAATACCTTTGTTGAAATTCCCGGTTGTATCCCACCATAGCGTTCAGAAAATGCTTGGCGGCAAAAGTCTTTGTAAAATTCGTATATAGGTTATATACGTTGTACATATCTTCCCAATTGTAATAGGAAATATGATTGACCGAGTTTCCGCTGCCGCCTCTTTCGCCGAAAGTCTGCAGGATAGGTTGGTTGGGTCCTGTCCGGTATTTTACGGCAAGATTTTCCTGATCCCTCCCTTTATTGGTGCGTCTGAAGTTTACATCGGCATTCACCTTCCATACATCCTTGATAATATCCATCTGGGTGGTGAAGGATACCTGCGCTTCATTGGTGCGGTCTTTACGGCGTCCGCCTTCGTTTATTACACCGATGAGATCGGCTCCGGATTTCGTCCATGTTCCGTCCGGGTTCCGCGGCATATCCAATGAACTGGTACGGTTTACCTGCCAGTAGAAATAGCCGTCCAGGAAGGTTGGGGAGTCATAATCAATGTGGGTATAGGCGAGGTTGGCGCCCAGATTCCACCACTTGGTTAATTTAGCATCCACTTTGGTGCGGATATTATACCGGTTCAGGATGTCGTTACCGTATTTCAGTAATCCGTCCTGTTGATAATAACCTCCTGATACGTAATAGGAGAGGTCTTCCGTTTTTTTGGAAATATCCAGATTGGCAGTATAGGAGGCTGCCGTGTTGTTATGCGTTTCCGCAAACCAG
The DNA here is from genome assembly GCA_025999935.1 of Bacteroidia bacterium. Classification (GTDB taxonomy): domain Bacteria; phylum Bacteroidota; class Bacteroidia; order Bacteroidales; family Azobacteroidaceae; genus Azobacteroides. The sequence continues at coordinate 865 of BNXY01000274.1, forward strand.
TCTGTCGAGCCATAGTATTGCCATGCATTGGGATTGGACGGGTCTGTGATTATCCGGTCGAGATTGGGATTAGCCGTAATCTGTTTGCCATAATCAAGTTGCTGTGGAGTGAAGATTTTAGAGAGCGGATACCGGGCATCTTCCTTCATCTTCATAACCGTTTCCACATCCGTTTCAATACCGGGTGCGATACCTCTGTCTCTTACTGCGTAGTTTCCACTGAAGTTAATCTGCAATTTGCCGTTCTTCGCATTTTTGGTCGTAATCAACACTACGCCAAATGCAGCACGGGCGCCATATATAGCCGCTGACGATG
>BNXY01000275.1 GCA_025999935.1 Bacteroidia bacterium
GCTAACATGGTCGTATCCTTGCTTGAGGGCACAAATACCGAATGTTTTTCATTATCCGTATCCGTGTAGGTTACTTTTACAAAACAAGTCGGGTCGCCGTTATACCAGTTAATCGTGGCATAATTAGGACTCTGAATGACGTTTTTAATCGGTCGGTCATATAGCGAATTTTCGTAGATTGCACCATAAGAATTTCCCCTGAAATTGGATACGATTGATGCGTGTCCTTCTCCATCGTAGGAATAAACCTGAAAATTGTAGGCTCCTTCCGGTATGGGAATGCTTACCTCTAAGGAATCAATTCCGTTCGATCTTTGAATCGGAATAACAATAGAGTCGTTCCGGTTGTTCCAATAAAGGTTCACTTTTCTGATATTGGGGTCTGAAATAAGTAATCCGGTAAATACAACGCGCTCTCTTCCGGAATGGAAGCGGATTGAATCAACTTTTCCGGGATATACGACTTCTTTTCCTCCTGTGTATTTCAAATACTCATCCATGTCTGAGCAGTTGGATATTATCAATACACTTACGATAACGAATAAAATATATTTTATTGATTTCATAATTATCCTAAATTTAATTTACAGGTTTAATACTCATTGCCCAGAAAGATACTTCGGTAAAAGTCATATTGGTATTTCCCGACCAATTCTTTATGCACCGTATGCGAATATACCGGGTGGTAAATTGGTTATATTCGAGCACAAGTTCGTCGCCTCTTCTTGCACTGGCGCGGTCGTCATCGGTCAAAGACCCTTGTGGAAGCCCAGAAGGCTTAATATTTTCAAGGTCTCCTATTTTAAACCAATGCGGGAAGAAATCACCATCATCAGTAGGCAAAATCGGTTCTGTACGTCCCCAAAGTTCATAGTTTCTCGGACTTACGTCGTTATACATGTGCTTATCGTCCATGGTACACCACAACTTAAAGCGACTTAATGTGGCTACAACGCCCAAATCAAATGTGACATGCATGGGAGCTCCGGTTGCCGTGTTTCCTGTATGCAAACAGGTCTGTCCTTCGGAATCTCCCACAATGCGGCCGTCCCAAATATAGCGGAATTGTCCGCCCCAAGCGTCTGTTGGAGCATCGCCTTTCAGTTTCAGTTCCTTGAAAGGTTTAGTCAATTCTACTTCTCCGATAGGAGTCACTGTGACTTCCGTTGTATCG
>BNXY01000276.1 GCA_025999935.1 Bacteroidia bacterium
GCCCTCGCTCGCAATGACGGATTTTACAAGACTTATTACTAACAGTATCAAGGTATTTGAATCGTTAGCAAAAAACAAAGGCATTGAACTTGAATTTGTAAACCTGTCGCCTGATTACGTTTCGGCTATTGATGCGGCAATGATTGAAAAAGTGATTGACAATCTGATTTCCAATGCCATAAAATATTCCTTGCAGAACGGGAAAGTAACCGTCGTATTTGAGGGGAACGACAAAAAATGGACATTAACGGTTAAAGACCGGGGTATAGGCATCAGCAAGAAAGCCCGCCGCAAACTTTTCAAAGAATTTTACAGAGGCGAAAACGCTGTAAACTCAAAAATAATCGGATCCGGGCTTGGCTTGCTTTTAGCAAAGAACTACGTCACCATACATGGCGGCCGGATTGAATGTGAAAGCCGTGAGAACGAAGGAGCGGAATTTAAAATCACGGTTCCATACAAAAAAGTCGACATTTACTCTCGCACCTCCGATATTGATGACGCACCATCGAGTATAATTCCCGAACAAATTCCCGCGCCTTTGGGAAAACTTAAAATGAGTATTTTAATTGCAGAAGACAATACGCATCTGAGCAATTTTATGTATCACGCCCTTGCCGAAGAGTTTGACGTTAGCCTTGCCGAAGACGGAGTGCAAGCGTGGGATATGATTCTCGCAAAAACACCCGATTTGGTGGTGTCGGATATATTAATGCCAAACAGAGACGGTTTTGAACTGTGCCGTATGCTGAAATCAACCTTTGAGACCTCGCATATACCGCTCATACTGCTTACATCGCTGACCGAAAAAGCGCAACAGTTGCAAGGTTTGGGATTGGGCGCGGACGATTATCTGACCAAACCTTTCGATATGGATTTGCTTGCCGAAAAGATAAAAACCATTGCCAGAAATCGCAAATCCGTAAGAGAAAGAGCGTTGAAACTAATCAACGTCGAACCCGACGACCATGTCTTTGAAAATGAATTAAACGACAAATTTATCAAAAAAGCCGTTGAAGTTGTCCGCCGCAACATCGACAATCCGGAGTTTGGCAAAGACGACTTCGCATCAGCTATGAATGTCAGCTCTTCGCTTTTATACAAAAAAATCAAATCGTTTACCGACCAGTCGGTAGTCGAGTTCATAAACGGCATACGGTTAAACTATGCACT
>BNXY01000277.1 GCA_025999935.1 Bacteroidia bacterium
AGGATACATCATTATTAATCCCGCTTGAAAATTATTTTTCTTATACATGGCTACGATAAGTGTTGCATCGGTTCCTTTTTTAATGGTTTCGCCATATAAAATATTTTGGAATTTCCGATATTGACCAGTAAGCGTGAAATTTTTATAGGTAAGCATGGGCATTATACTTACATACAGGTCATTATAATCATGCTTGTATGAATTTCCTTCGGACGAATAAAACGAATATCCTATATTTACATCTATTGAAAAGAATTTGGGAAGTGTCCCAACGTTAATGTCTTTTAACCGGAAGTCCGCTTCTACATTGAAATGGCTGTAATATTTTTGATTTTCGTCCATAAATACTACTTTTCCGTTCCTTTCATAAATGCTTTCCATGATTGGGTTTTCATAATATAGATACTTTGTACTTAAGCTTCCTTGAAATATTTTTTGAGAATAACTGTACGTTAGATTGTTTGTGTATATCCTGTATGTCCTTAATGCCGGATTCCCTCTTACAATCTGGATACTGTCCAAAGCTTGCTCAACATTCGTTAAAGCGTCTAATCTTGGAACAGAAGGGGAAACGTTAAATATATAATTGATATACATTTTGGGCATTAACGGGTAGCCTAAACGGATTATCGGACTAAATGTATAATATATGTTGTCTTTCCCGCCTTCGCTAAAATAGGAACGATTCAAACTTACACCGCCCAAATACGCGAAATTTTTAATTCTCCCCTGCAATTCGGCAAAGCTGTATAATTCAGACTGATCCATTTCAGAAGAAACATTTACGGTTCCTTCATATTTATTTTTAGCGTACATTTGAAAATAACGGATTCCTGTATTAACTTGTATATGTTCATACGTTTTGGTATAAACACCCTCTCCGATCACAGAGTATTTACGACCATAAACGTTTGAGGTTATTAAAAGCCTTTCCATATTTTGGATGCTTCCGGTTTCATTATAGATGCGACCGTTTTTTGAATCAATAAGCGTACCGACTAAATTAAATTGCAATTCTTGATTACGGGGTAATAATCTGTCATAATACAAATCTAACGACGGCGTATAATTTGTTTCCCAAAATTTAATCTTTGAAATTCCGGTTTCTTCTCCCATAATCATTTGCGAAGACCGATTATTATAAGGTACGTTCGTAAATTGATTTCTGAACA
>BNXY01000278.1 GCA_025999935.1 Bacteroidia bacterium
CGTATGGGGTACGATTTAGAGCGTTTGCAGAGGTCTTTTTTGACTACGCTTGTCCTGCCCATGTCTGCATAAAACTACGGTGCAAAATTACAACTATTTTTTCAATCAATTACTCGCAAATCAGGGGGAAAATCTTCTACCGTATCAGCGAAATACACCTTGCTGTTTTCACGGATAAGTTGTCTGAACCGTGATTTACCTGATTAAAGGATTATCGGGATTATATCGCAAAATATTGATTAACTTTGCATATGTTGCAACGAAGATTTTTCAAGACTCTCCGGATTATCTTAAATCATGATAATCATTTAATCCTATAAATCACGGTTCAGACATTTGATTCCATTTTAATTGTCCGTACCGCATATTGGCAGCGGGATATGCTTCCTGCGGAACATATATCGACAGTCCGCAGAATGTGTGAATGGGTTTTAAGGTCGCCGCAACCGTAGAGTATGCAGGAAAAAAAGACAATGCCATATATCAACCGTCTATTTCCCATTTATTCTTATTGTCAATACTTAATTTTCTTCCTCTCGGCAAGCGAATATCTTCGTGCAATATGACGTACCGGCTTGTCGGTCGTTTCAAATAATTCATGTTTACCGCATAAGTTTTATGAATACGGACAAGGCTGTCGGCATAATGGTTTTTAAGAAAGTAACTCATTGACTTGCTTTTCATTAAACTGCTGCCGTCGCAAAGGTAAAACAGGCAATAGGAGCGGTCGGATTTGAGATACTTTATTTCATTGACAGGAATCGTTTTGCGACGGTATGACTCGTAATAGGAAGCCAGATTATTGTAACGGCTTTTCGTTTCCCTGCAAACGCCTAACCGGTTGATATGTTCCCTGATTACGGCGAGTGGCAAATCCAGTTCTAATGTAATAGATTCGCCACCCTGTGTCAAACGGATTTCTGTTGTTGTCTTATCATTCATAATGGCGCCTTTCTGTTGATAATTGATTTTCTATACTGTTCAATTATCAAAGAAAGCGTCACGCCATTATATGCCTGATATTAATTTTCCAAACAACCTGTTTATTTTCCCAACGACCTGTTTTTTGCGCTGTAATTATAAGGCAAATCGTTCATCCTTTTCTCTATTTTTTTACTCCCACCACAGCTAAAGAACGCGCTTTTAAATTGTCTGAACCATGATTTTTACA
>BNXY01000279.1 GCA_025999935.1 Bacteroidia bacterium
TCCCAAAATAGATAATCCATTTATTTCTTACCGGATCTACATACAATCCTATAAATGCTACAGCAATTACTATATGGGAGAAAGCCAACCAATCCGTACCGTATGCTAAAAAAGGATAATTGGAATTTGTATCAACAATACCTTTTGCTACCGTTTGCAAATCCAGCCTCTTAGTCCCGAATACGCTTCCGGTGAAACTTCCGGCGATATTCCCAATATCTTGCTTCCGATTTTTATTTCCGTTTCCAACGGAAAAGCGGTAACACCCCAAAAAAACAAGGATACGATGTAAAAGATAACTAATCCTCGAATTACGAATAATAACCGTTGTTTTTCTATCATTTCTATCATATTTAGATAATTTAACTAATGTTTCGCACTTCCCTTTAACACATTGACAAATAGAAGATAAAGAGAAGTATTAAAATTCTATCTATTTGTGTATAAATCAATTAACATTTCCATTTTCGTTATCCGGCCTCTTGGAGGCAGTTTCCGAGCATTTGCGTAAGCCTTTGTTCGGCAACGGGGTCTGTCAACATTTTTTCCAGCAATTCATCGGCATCTATTTCAAACACATTGGTCACTACCCGAATCATCTCAAGAAACAATCCCCACAACCGTATGTCAAGCGTTTGACGAAGGCTATCTGCGTTCATTGACCGGAACAGGGCGCCCATGGATTCGTAATTCTCATAACGATACCTGAATGACAACAGAATGTAGGTAATCATGGAAACAGTCGTGTCCGCAATTTGTGCATCAAAGTTGCTCGATTGGCACCCTCCCAGATTTAATAGACCTTTTGTCTCTTTGTAAAAAACCTCAATAGCCCATCTAACTTGATAGTGTTCAATGGCTTTGATAAAACTCAAACTCGTGTCCGTAGTCAAAATCACTTTCCAGTCATCTCTTTTTCCACGACGTGAAAAGAATAAAGTCAGCCGCATCCCATTGTGAACCACAGATGCCTCTTTGTATTGATAGCCCAGTCTCCGGCAACGTTTGGGCTTGCCCAAGCGGTTGTTTATCTGCGCGTGTGTCAATCGCAATCCTCTGAATTCAAACTTCGTTGTTGCTATCTTGTACATCCCTATCAAATGAACGGTTTGTTCTTTGACACTGCGAACAGCTTGTATCAATGCATCACAAGTAAACCAACTGTCAAC
>BNXY01000280.1 GCA_025999935.1 Bacteroidia bacterium
GCTTTATTTCCGTGGAAAGGCCGATTTAAATGCAGAAAAAATCATCAGCATTGTCGGCACCCGAAACGCTACCGCTTACGGACGGGAAATGACCGAAAAACTCCTACACGGCATCCGGGAAAATTTTCCCAAAATTTTAGTCGTCAGCGGATTGGCTTACGGAATTGACATCATCGCCCACCGCGCAGCGCTGAAAGAAGACTTGCCCACCGTCTGCGTATTGGCTCACGGATTAGACCGGATTTATCCGCCCGCCCACCGGAATGTCGCTGTCGAAATGCTAAAAATAGGCGGAGTACTGACAGATTTCATGAGTGAAACCAATCCTGACCGGCAGAATTTCGTGAAACGGAACCGCATCATTGCCGGTATCTCGGATTGTACCATCGTCATCGAATCGGCCGAAAAAGGCGGCGCATTAATTACCGCAAACATCGCCGATTCCTACAACAAAGACATTTTCGCTTTTCCGGGAAAAGTAAGCGATAAATATTCCGAAGGATGCAACGCCTTGGTAAAATACAAAAAAGCCGCTTTAATCACTTCGGCGGAAGATGTTTTTCGAGAAATGAACTGGAAAAATCCACTGAAAAGTCCACCCAAACAAGCCATTCAACGCACCATCCTATTGGATTTAAATCCTGATGAACAAAATGTTGTGGATATTCTCTCCAAAGTGGAAAGTATGCAGTTGAATATTCTGGCTATCGAACTCAATTCGCCCATCAGTAAATTGTCGCTTGTTCTGTTTGAATTGGAACTGAAAGGAATTATCCGTTGTAAACCCGGAGGAATGTACAGCTTACTTTAAAAAATTGGCGGAATGATAGGACGAACGCACCAATGGGCTGCTTTCCACATGCCGAAATCCAAGGGAATACGCCTTTTTTTTATAACTTTCAAATACATCCGGATGAATATACGCCTCTACCGGAAGATGTTGTCGGGAAGGTTGCAAATATTGACCGATGGACAAAAAATAAACGCCGGCATCCAATAAATCCGACATTAATTCCAATACTTCTTTTTCGGTCTCACCCAAACCCAGCATCAAACCGGATTTTGCCGGGATGTGCGAATCCGCCACTTGTTTCAAAACAGCCAAACTTCTTTCGTATTTCGCGGCGTTTCTTACAAAAACTGTCAGTCTGCCGACAGTCTCTACAT
>BNXY01000281.1 GCA_025999935.1 Bacteroidia bacterium
ATGAAGCGGACAATATCTCTTGCAATACAAGCCGTCCGGATTCGGCCAACCGGTGTAATCTTCCGTCTTCACATGAGGCGTTTCGTCAAATTCGGGATAAACGCGCAACAAATTATGCGTGGTCTTTGCCCAGGATTGATGTCCCAACAGATTGATTTGCGGAGCGATCCGGATATTGTGTTTCTTACAAGCCGCCACAATTTTCTTTACATCCGATTTGGATAACGGGTTGGGATCGCGAAGTTCGGGATGGCTTTCATAAGCGTAATTCCAATCGACTCTCAAAATAAGCATATTGAAATGGGCAGGAGCCAAATCTTCTTCTATGAATTTGAGAAACAAGTCTAATCCCTTTACCGAAGGCGCGGCTATCGCTAATCCGCGCATCGGTAAGGAAGCATCTAATTTGTTTATTTTCTCCTGTGCGGACAGGCTTGTCAGCATCAGGCACAAGATAATTGTACTAAAAAAACGCTGTTTCATTGTACGTTATTTTTAAGTGTAAGATAAAGCGTCTCTATCCATGTTTTCACTTGGGCTTCAACGTTCTTTTCCGGGTTTTTCGCATCATCGCCGCTCACGGAAAAACCTTCCAAAACGGTTGAATTGGGACAGGCTTCCACGATTCCTGCCAACGCATTATCGACACTGCCGCCGAATGTGGCGAACGGAATAACGGTTTTACCCGTCAAGTCATTTTCTTTCAAAAATGCTTTTACGGGAAGAGAAGTTGAACCAAACCAATTGGGTGTTCCTATGAAGATAATATCATACGAGGCCAAGTCTTCCACTTTTCCTTTTAGTTCGGGAAGCACACCTTCGTCAATTTGTTTTTGTGCAGCGGCATGTGCATTGTCGGTAGGGTAGGGGGTAGCTGTTTCAATCAGGAAGATGTCGCCTCCTACCGTGTTGTGAATCATATTGGCCAATAGTGTCGTATTGCCCCAGAGAGAGTAATAAACAGTTAGTACCTTAGGTTCTTTCGGCGCTTCTTCTTTTTTCGTATTACAAGCGCCCAATCCGATTGCCAAAAGAGCAATGATGAAAAGTGAATTTAATAAATTTCGTTTCATGGATTAATTGTTATTTGTTTATATTATTGCACCAACCAAAGAATGCCTCTTTGAAAAGCTAATTTATAGTTTTTATCTTTGAAAATATC
>BNXY01000282.1 GCA_025999935.1 Bacteroidia bacterium
TTGAGCATGTGCCCCATGTGCAGCACGCCGGTAACGTTGGGCGGGGGAATGACTATTGTGTAGGGTTCTTTTTCATTCGGTTCGGAATGAAAAAACTTGTTTTCGAGCCAGTATTTGTACCATTTGTCCTCTACTTCCGAGGGGTCATATTTTGTTGCAATTTCCATTGAAGTGATAAGTTGTAAGTTATATAAGAAATTCTATTAGTTTGCAAAAATACAAAAGAGTTTTGAATTGCGAAAATAACAATGAATTTACCGCGATTTATTATTACCTTTACACCGAATTTAGAAGTAATCCGAAAAATAACGAACTGTTAATAAAACAATGAACCAGTTGGGAATCAGATTTTTTATATTTATATTTTTTATTAGTATTGCACCTTTGCTTTATTCGCACAATCTTGAGGATAATAGAATGAAATGGTGGCGGGAAGCCCGTTTCGGGATGTTTATTCATTGGGGTGTTTATTCGGTATATGGAAACGTTTATGATGGTTCCGATGTAAACGGAGATAAAATTCATTATAACGAAGTCCTTTCAGGATGGCCGTCTGAGTGGATTATGAGCCGGGCAAAAATACCTCGAAAAATTTATCGTGAAGCTGCTAAGGAATTTGACGCCAAAGACTATGATCCGAAAAAATGGGTACAAATTGCCAAAGATGCAGGGATGAAATACATTGTGATTACCACCAAGCATCACGATGGTTTCTGTTTATTTGACTCACAATATACTGATTGGAATGCAGTTGATGCTTCGGCTGCCAAGCGGGATTTATTAGACGATTTGGTAAAAGAAACCAAAGCAGCCGGATTAAAAATCGGATTCTATTATTCCCAAAACTTAGATTGGATGCATGAGGGCGGAATGGGAGAAATTCCGGAATTAAACGGAGAATTATACCCGATTGAAAAAGTAAATACTTATATAGACAATCTGGTAATTCCTCAAATCAAAGAATTGATTTCCAAATATGATTTTGATATTTTCTGGTTTGATGGCGAATATGCGGCAAATACAAATGCTGAAATAAGTCAGAAAATATTGGATGTACTGAAAAATTCTTCTGTCGGAGACCACATTATTATCAACAATCGCTTGTATGCAGGATTTGAAGGTGATTTTTCCACACCCGAATCCGATACACCGGACATTCC
>BNXY01000283.1 GCA_025999935.1 Bacteroidia bacterium
GACTTTAAATCTTTGAATAACAGCAAAGTAAGGAAAGTTTATATCGAAACTTACGGTTGCCAGATGAATGTGGCCGATAGCGAAGTTGTGGCGTCTATTATGCAGATGGACGGTTTCGAGGCGACTGAAAATATCCAAGAGGCCGATACTATTTTGGTAAATACCTGTTCGGTGCGCGATAATGCCGAGCAAAAAGTTTTATCACGGCTTCAATTTTTTCAATCTTTGAAGAAGAAAAATAAAAATCTTATTGTCGGCGTACTGGGTTGTATGGCGGAAAGGGTAAAAGAGGAACTGATTGAAAACCACCATGCGGATTTGGTCGTCGGCCCCGACTCCTATTTAGATTTACCCCATCTGATAGGAAGCGTTGAAAACGGAGAAAAAGCGATAAATGTAGCGCTATCCACCACAGAAACGTACAAAGATGTAATTCCCTTGAAATTGTCGGGTGTGAAAATTTCCGGATTTATTTCCATCATGCGCGGATGCAACAATTTTTGTACTTATTGCGTTGTACCTTATACACGAGGACGGGAACGAAGCCGCGAACCGGAGAGCATCTTGAACGAAGTGCGCGCCATGAAAGCGCAGGGATACAAAGAAATTACTTTGTTGGGACAGAATGTTAATTCGTATCTGTGGCAAGGCGAAATTGATTTTCCGCGCTTGCTGGAATTGGCGGCTTTGGAAGCGCCCGATATGCGCATTCGTTTCACAACTTCCCATCCGAAAGACATGAGCGACGCCACCTTGGAAGTCATTGCCAAATACGATAATCTTTGCAAGCACATTCATCTGCCTGCCCAGTCGGGAAGCTCCAAAATTCTCAAAGCCATGAACCGGAAATATACGCGGGAGTGGTATCTCGACCGGATTGCCGCTATCCGCCGGATTCTTCCGGAAGCCGCCATTTCTACGGATTTGTTTTGCGGATTCTCGTCGGAAACGGAAGAAGACCACCGGGAAACCCTTTCTTTGATGCGAGAAGTCGGCTTCGATTCGGCTTTTATGTTCAAATATTCCGAACGTCCGGGTACATTCGCTTCTAAAAATATGCCGGACAATGTTCCCGAAACGGAAAAAGTGCGGCGTTTGGAAGAAATCATCGCTTTGCAATTGGAATTATCGCTGATGCGCAACAGGGAAGACATCGGTA
>BNXY01000284.1 GCA_025999935.1 Bacteroidia bacterium
ACATTATGTGATATGATTTCCGGCTTCGTTTCAATCACTTTATCCAAACAATTCCGGTCGCCCTTGAAATCCGGAATCAGGACTTCCATGGTCGTCTGCGGATTCAAGGCTTTTATCTGCCGGATGGTTTCCGCCCAGTGTCCTGCCCCGTAATCCGGTAAATCGTCCCTGTCCACCGAAGTAATCACGGCATGTTTCAAACCCAATTGCCGGATGGATTGGGCTACTTTCAACGGCTCGCCGGGGTCAAGCGGAAGCGGTTTCCCCGACTTTGTATTGCAGAATTTGCAGGAACGGGTACAGATATCGCCTCCAATCATAAAAGTGGCGGTTCCCCGGTTCCAACATTCGCCCAGATTCGGGCACCTGCCGCTTTGGCAAATTGTATGTAGATTCTGAGAAGACACAATATTTCCGGTAACGGAAAATTGGCTGTTGTTGCCCAGATTCACGCGCAACCATTCCGGTTTCCGGATTCTATCTTTCTGTTCGGCCATTTTTTACAAATTCTTATTCAGAAAATCAATAATCCGGTTATATAAGTGCATCCGGGTTGCTACTCCTGAAATGCTGTGATTCTTATCCGGATAAACCTGCATATCAAACTGTTTTCCGGCATCTTCCAAGGCTTTTGCATAATACATGCTGTTTTGGAAATGCACATTGTCGTCCGACGTTCCGTGAACCAACAACAAATGTCCCTGAAGATTATTCACTAATTTTAGCGGGGATGAAATATCATAGCCTGTTTCATTTTCCTGAGGCGTCCGCATGAACCGTTCGGTATAAACCGAATCGTAGAACCGCCAATCGGTTACCGGAGCAATGGCCACACCGGCTTTGAAAACACCATTTCCCCGACTCATAGACATCAGGGTGTTGTATCCGCCGTAGCTCCAACCCCAGATGGCAATCCGGTTTTTATCCACGTATCCGAGACTGCCCAGATATTGCGCACCGGCAACTTGGTCGTCCGATTCCGCGAGACCTAATTTTTGGTAAGTGCATTTCCGAAATTCCTCTCCCCGCGCAGCTGTGCCCCGGCCATCGACCGATGCGACAATATAGCCTTGATTGACCAAATAATGATACCAATCAAGCCCAAAATTATCTGCCACTTGCTGGGAATTGGGGCCGCTGTATTGTATC
>BNXY01000285.1 GCA_025999935.1 Bacteroidia bacterium
AATATTTCAGCTGCATTAAAAACTGTTTTTGGTTACTTTTGGGTTGGATTTTACTTGGTTAAAGAAAATGAATTGGTTTTAGGCCCCTTTCAAGGCCCGGTCGCCTGTACCCGCATCCCGTTCGGAAAAGGCGTTTGCGGAACCGCTTGGAAAGAACAACGTACCATAATCGTTCCCGATGTGGAGCAATTTCCGGGACATATTGCTTGTAGCAGCGAATCGAAATCGGAAATCGTCGTTCCCCTGTTCTATAAAGAAAAAATCGTCGGTGTGCTCGACATTGACAGCGACCAATTGAATACTTTTGATGAGATGGATGCCGGATTTCTGAAAGAAATAATTTACAATCCCAATAAATAATACTTACCTTTGCATCGAATTTATTGCACAATTAATGAAACAAGCATGGATAAAAACAGGCAAATGGATGCTGGTAGTTCTTTTTTTGAGCTACTACACTTCCGCCACGTGTTTTTATCATACGCACTATTATAGCTGGGGAACCGTCACGCACTCGCACGTATTTTTTCCGTTCGGCGATAATACGTTGCAACACAACCATACGCAAACACAATGCCAGACGATTCATTTCTTGTCGTATATCGTTCTGGCGACTTTGGCGGTTGCCGCTCTCTGTAAAATAACGCAAATTCGGCGAATCTTTATCCCGAACCGTTCGTATAAATTCCACGCTCATCTGATTGCTACGCCGCTCAGGGCGCCGCCGGTGTTGTCATTGCGGGCTAATTAATTGTCATTGCGGGCTTGACCCGCAATCCCCTGCAATTCGTTAATATGCGTTTAACCGATCATCATGAGATTGCGGGTCAAGCCCGCAATGACAGATGGTTTCTTCAATTTTTTAATTCTCATTGCAAATGAAAAAAACAATTATATATCTGTACCTGTTATCATTGTGCGCTTGCGGAAACCGTTCCGGCAACGACGATACAGGCAACCAATCTTTTTCCATCGAAGGAAATCAAATTACTGTAGCAGACCATTCGCCCGTGTTGCAAAACATCAGAATACAGTCTGTGGAAACCGGCGATTATCAGCCTACTTTCACCACTTCCGGCGTGGCGCAAGCCATCACTTCTCACTATGCCGAAATTGCCTCGCCTTTTGCGGGGCGCATCGTCA
>BNXY01000286.1 GCA_025999935.1 Bacteroidia bacterium
GGTTTACATGCTTTGGCATTCTTAATTGTGCTGGCCGCAATTGTATGGATTGTCATGTTATTATGGAACGTACTTTTGCCGGTTATTTTCGGCATATCGGTCATTAACTATTGGCAAGCAGCCGGATTAATTGTCCTCTCTCGCTTATTATTGGGCGGATTCGGAAAGTTCGGAAAGTTCGGAAAAGGCGATTATCACAGATTTCACGGCAAACATTACATGAACCGAGAAGAACTTGTAGATATGCACGATAAAGTCAGAGGCATGTCCCACCAAGAACGTCGCGATTTTTTTCGCCAAAGATTAGTTGATGCAGAGAATGAAAAAAAGTGAATCACTGAAACATTCATCGGAGATTCCGGTTGTGTACAAGGAATACAAGGATGAACTCAAGGGTTATATTTCAAAACGGGTTGATTTTAAGGAAGATGTAGAAGATATTTTACAGAATGTCTTCTACAATCTTTCCAAAATCGACCTGATTGAAAACCCTGTTGAGCATATTTCGTCCTGGCTCTATTCCGTTGCCCAAAACCAGATTACCGACTTTTACCGGAAGAAAAAGGAAGAACGACTGCCTTCTTTTTCCAACGACGAATCTTCGGATGATGATTTCGTACATACCGTTTTCGAACTTTTATCCGACCCGGACGATAGCCCGGAAACAAAATACATTCAATCTTTAGTCTGGATTGAATTGGAAGCCGCCTTGTCCCATTTACCCACCGAACAAAGAACCGTTTTTGAATTAACCGAAATGGAAGGATTTTCATTCAAGGAAATCTCCGAATCTACAGGAATCCCCGTCAATACCTTACTTTCAAGAAAAAGATACGCAATTGTTTACCTCCGCGAAAGATTGCGTAATTTGTATGATGAATTATTGGAACGGTAAAATTATTGCCTCTTTCCTTTTTATTTTCGAAAATTCTCTTTATATTTGCATTAAATTATGCTCTATTGTGATAGCGTATCGGATTATAATGACATAGTGAAAGCTACCGGCCTCACGCCCGAACAAATTTTGGCCTTGTAAATACGTTTAAATCGAAAACGAACATTATATTATAAACGCGCATGATTTATGAAACCCGCATGCAAAAGTTGCACCAAAGAGCATGATTAGATGCGGATTCCATGGT
>BNXY01000287.1 GCA_025999935.1 Bacteroidia bacterium
TGCAATTTTACGCCCAATTTGCCGACGTGGTAGTTTTGGCGCGGGAATTGAACATGGAACAAGTGGCGAAAATCCACGAACAAATTATTGAACGGAACATCAAAGGTCCCAATGGGGAATTAATCCGGATTGAAATGTTCTGCCACGGCGCTTTGTGCATGGCGGTTTCCGGAAAATGCTACCTGAGCCTGCATGAAATGAATGCTTCGGCCAACCGCGGAGAATGTAACCAGATTTGCCGCAGGGGATACACTGTAAAAGACAAGGAATCGGATATTGAACTCGATATTGACAATCAATACATCATGTCGCCTAAAGACTTGAAAACCATTCATTTCATCAACAAAATGATGGATGCAGGCGTACAAGTTTTCAAGATTGAAGGTCGCGCCAGAGGGCCGGAATACGTAAAGACGGTTGTGGAATGTTACAAGGAAGCCATTAGCGCTTATTGTGACGACTCTTTTTCCGCCGAAAAAACCGCAGACTGGGACAGCCGTTTGGAAAAAGTCTTCAACCGTGGATTTTGGAACGGCTATTATCTGGGACAACGCCTCGGCGAATGGAATAACCAATACGGAAATAAAGCCACGGAAAAAAAATTATACATCGGAAAAGTCACCAAATATTTCTCCAAGTTAGGGGTTGCCGAATTTTTAATGGAAACGCAAAATTTGCAAGCAGGTGATAAAGTGCTGGTTACGGGACCAACAACCGGTGCGCTGATTTTCAATGTAGAAGACATGCGTGTCGATTTAAAGACAGTAGAAACAACGAAAAAAGGTGAACGCTTTTCAATGAAAACGCCTGAAAAAGTTCGGCCATCCGATAAATTGTATAAAATGGAACACGATGACACGGATTGATCCGCGTTCCATCAAACATAAAAAATATGAGTAAACAAGTTTTTGAAATAGAAATGAAAGTGCGTGATTACGAATGTGATACGCAGGGAATTGTAAATAATGCCAATTATCTGCATTACATGGAAAATACCCGGCACGAATTTATGCAAAGTTTGGGAATCTCGTTCAAAGAATCCCACAAATTAGGTGTTGATCCGGTCGTTACCCGCGCCGACTTACACTACAAAACTTCTCTGACCGGCGGAGAAGGGTTTATTTCATCCCTGACCGTAGA
>BNXY01000288.1 GCA_025999935.1 Bacteroidia bacterium
GTATCGGCAACATTGCCTTTTTGCGGATTGTGGTAGATGTGAATAAGAGTTGCCGCACCGCCTGCATCGGAATAAACAAGCAGGTTGCCGTCTGTGTTTTTATCCCAATTTTCGCCAAAAATTTCGATTTTCCGGGCGGCTTCGGCGCGAAAATTATTGTCCGTGCCGAGATAGACAAGCACGGTGCGACGGTCGCTTATAGGGATGGCGTCGTCCGGCAACCCGTCCTTTTCGCAGGAAACGAAAAGGACGGACAGTAAAGAAATCAGTATATATGTTTTTCTTTTCAACAATTGTTTATCTTATTCGCTGTACATTTACGATTATCTACTGCAAGATTTCCTTTTTCAGTATCTCATATATTTCCTGCCACGATTTTTTGTAGAAATCGGTGTTCTCGTCTGCAAGTTTTCCAAAAGTTTTGGAATGATAGAACAAATCTGCGGCTTGTGTTTCATCTATTTGATTGTCAAGCATTAATTGCTCTACAAGCAAATCTTCCATCTGTATAATTTTTGAATCGTTTTTTTTGTTAATCAACGAAAGCATTTGCAACGAGGCGGTTGTACAAAAACAAATTTGGTGCATTGGCTTTTTGAAATGCAGTTCTTCAAGAAAATCTTCTTTTGTTACATCATTATTCAAATAATCAAAAATTCTTGCCGCAATATCATCGTTGGCAACCGGCCCCTCTACAATATCGTAATCGTGTATCTGCTTTGAGGCAATATTTGCGCGGTTCGCTACAACAAAATCAAGCCATTCATCCGTATATCCGTCAAATCGTAAGACCTTGAAATCCGGGTCTTCAAAGGCATATTCCCTGAAATCAAATTCGGTAACAACAGGGCTTGTGTCGTGCCACGAAGCCACACGTGCAGCGATGTCTTCGGCTTGTTTAAGGAATATTGTTACATAAAAACCGTGTCCAAAATCAGTACCTATTCTGCATTTGGACAAGTCTATGGTTTCAATTTTCACATCGCTTCCGTGATATACTTTCATCTCAAGCCTCCGTTTTTACGGCAAACAGCAAATATTTCGCGTTCAACCCAAAACGGGTTTTCAATATGTAATGCCCACCAGTGATTTTTCAGATAATCAAAGCCTCCATATT
>BNXY01000289.1 GCA_025999935.1 Bacteroidia bacterium
TAAAAAAAGGTTTGCGACCGGTGCTGACTATCGCCAACGCGGCGCATACGGTTTTAGGAACAAAAACGATGAGCCTCCTCGCCACAGAGATGCACAGGTATTTGTACCTGCCATTGTGGACACCCGCCATGCCATTGCCCATCCGTAGGGGCGCACACGCATTTGATGAGGGCGCACACGCAGGTGCGCCCCTACGGGTGGTTTATTTTCCGTCGTGCATCAATCAAACCATGGGTTTGGAAAAAAAATCTCCGGAAAAACAGCCCTTGGTAAATAAAATGCTATCTTTGTTGCGGAAAGCCGGTTATGAAGTTATTTTTCCAAAAAACATGGATAATCTTTGTTGTGGAACGATTTGGGAAAGCAAAGGAATGATGGATATTGCCGACCGGAAATCAGCAGAATTGGAAGCGGCTTTATACGAAGCAAGCGAGCAAGGAAAATATCCGGTATTATGCGATCAAAGTCCATGCTTGTATCGAATGAGGCATACCATAAAAACGATGAAACTGTATGAACCGGTAGAATTTATTACAACATTTTTGCTCGATAAATTGACTTTTACACAGACAGATACGCCTGTTGCGGTGCATATCACTTGTTCGATGCGGAAAATGGGATTAGCGAATCATATCATAGATTTAGCGAAACGCTGTTCCACAAAGGTATTAATACCGGAAGAAGTCGGTTGTTGCGGATTTGCCGGCGATAAAGGATTTACACAGCCGGAAGTCAATGCTTACGCTTTGCGCAAATTACGTCCGCAAATAGAAAAAGCAGGTATAACGATGGGCTATTCCAATAGTAGAACTTGTGAGATAGGATTAACGACTAATTCGGGAATACCGTATCAATCAATTGTTTATTTAGTAGATGAATGTACAAATTTACCCCTATCCCCTAAAGGGGATTCAGGGGTGGTAATTAAATAATGAAAGAATGAAAACAAATCAACGTTTACTCGCTCTCGATGTATTGCGAGGCATTACCATTGCCGGGATGATTTTAGTCAATAATCCGGGAAGTTGGGGGAGTATTTACGCTCCTTTAAAACATGCTCCATGGAATGGTCTGACTCCCACCGACCTTGTATTTCCTTTTTTCATGTTTATTATG
>BNXY01000290.1 GCA_025999935.1 Bacteroidia bacterium
TTTGAAATGGAGTTATTATACACATTCAAGCGGAGTAATTCATTGTTGAATTTCAAATATCCATATCCGCCGAATGAATATAAGGTTGAATCTTCGGGAGAATAGACTCTGGAACTATTCCAGTAATTATAACTGTTTGCATACAGCGATTGATTGACCGGCTTCCAAACCAAATCATCAAAAGAAAGTCTGTAAAGCGCTTTTTCTTCTAAATTGTAAATAACTAATTCTTCTTTTAATTCGTCATATATCAGCCTGTTGGCATCGGTAGGATTTGTATAGGCATTTTTAGTTTGAATGATTTTCTCTTTATTTTCGCTGACGGAGAAAGCAATAATTTCATTTTTATCTCTGGGTACAATATACAATACATCTTTGGTCTGGTTGTAAGTAAATAAAGAATATTCGCTAACTGTTTTGGAGTATTGTTTTATCCATGAAGCGTAATCATCAATAATCCATTTAGGATTCGTTAGGATAGCCGGTACATTGGCTATAGAGTCATGGCAAACAGTATTTTCATTTTTCTCAAATTTCCAGTAACGTTCCAAACTATCTCTATTGTAGTACTTGATATTCCGGATATTCACCGATGCAATATCATAAATCACATAGTTAGGAAATGAACTGGAAAATGAGCTTATTCCAAAAGATATCTGTATGTTTTTAATTCGAGATACTTTGTACGACAGGTCTATCGTTTCATTATCGTATGAAAAATAGATTTTATTCTCAGAGGAAGAGAATGTAATACTGACTGGTATCCATGTGTCGTACCTGACCTCGTTGGCTAATGTGTTCAACGATTCATTGATAATCAACATAGGGTTGCGTTTCCCTTCTTTATTTATGGCAATTGACAAATCAATATTTTCGTTATGATTCGTTAAAATTCTGAAAACCATACCAAACGCATTCTCTCTCCGAAGCATCATATCAAACGACAAAGTAGTTTCTTTGTAAAATTTGAGGGGCTTATTGTTTTCCAGAATGACAGATGTTTTTGCGCTGTCGGCCAAAGGGAATGATTGAATATGTAAGCCATATTCAATGTGGTTAGCGTGTATATGAAAAGGTAACGCAAACTCACTAA
>BNXY01000291.1 GCA_025999935.1 Bacteroidia bacterium
TTTATATTCATTACCATCAATATAGAAATAAATGGTGCTTTGTTTGGCATCGTTGTTCGGCAAAAACAAAACGGTATTTTCCGTGTAGCTGACCCGGTCTTTTATTTCCGGAGAAGTAGAGGCTTTTTCTCCTTCTTTCAAAGGCAGGTTTTTACTTAAAATGTCGTAAACATCCTCTACCGAGAGCGAACCGGCATAGTGAATTTCCGCCTCATAATCGGTTGCCCGTTGAAATTCTCCGGTCAGGTTGCTGACAGTCAAATTGTTGATTTCTTCCAAGGTCAAGCGGTCGATATAACTTGATTTGTCTTTGTATAATGCGTATTGAGACAAAGCATTACCCAAAACTTCATTGGCCGTTTTTTCGATCCGGCGTTGTTGGTACAATGAACCTCTCATGCTATTGGCTTGTTTTTCATCCAATTGAGGCATCAATATGTGGCGGGTTAATAGATTGCAGGATTCTTCCAGATTGGCTTCAAAACCGGTCAAAGTAACATAAAGGTAGCTTCCGCTTACACTGTAACGGCAAGAGGCGCCCAAGTTACTGAAAGCCTGTTTTACTTCCTGTGCATCCATTTGCCCCATAATTCCGGCATTGTTCATCAATGAGGTTGCCAAACTCAATTTGGGCATTTTTTCCGTTCCGATACCGAATTTCAATGTCAATGTAAAAACGTCGTTTTCCGTATTTTTTGTGTAATACAATTTAGAACGGTCATTGATTTGTTTGCTAATAATTTCATCCATTTTGGCATACGGATCGACCGGATATTTGACCGGCATAATCCGGAATGCTTTGGTGTAATCCGATTCGGCGCCTCGAGCCGGTTGTATAGGATCATATTGAGGTTTTTCCAATTCGGTACCTTTATCCGGTTTACCTTCGTTCAGATGGATGGCATAATAATTCGAACCGAAATATTTTTTGGCAATTTCTTTAATTTTTTCGGTAGATATTGAAGCAATTATCTCTTTGTAATCCATCAAATCGGACAAATCTTTTTCCGACAGGAAAATATCGGCAATGAGATACGCCACAGATTCGGAAGATTCCATTTGAAGCTCATACATCCGTATCATTTCATT
>BNXY01000292.1 GCA_025999935.1 Bacteroidia bacterium
TAACTTACAAAATAACTTACTTCTTCCGGCGAAAACCGTAAACCCGCCGGTTTGTGCAACAAAATAAAATTAATAACCTTCTCTTTGTCCCGCATATCCAATTCAAATTCCACGCGGGTAAACGACAAAGTTTCCTGGTCGATGTAAAAAGTTCCGGAATATAAGGGGATAGGAAGCAATAGTTTAGGCGAAAAATGCACTACATATTGCAACCGGTTATCTATGGAAGTTGTTTCGCCCGGTTTATAATTGTAGTAGGCGAAAACTTCTTTGTCTAAAAGCACAGTCGGATTTTTCACAATATCCAAATAAGTAGACAGGGTGGGGCCTCCCATTAACTTTACAGCCAAAGTGTCTTTTCGGTTCGGACTTATCAATTTCCGTCCTTTCAATATCCGTACCCTGTCTCTTTCAAAGTCTTCTTTATAAGAATCTTTATAAATCCCAATCACCGCTTCGGATATATTGATGTATTTTCTGCCTTTTTGTGCGGTTTCACGGTAAAAACCGGTTAACATATTGGGCGTTAGGCTATAATTTTTATCTATCTTTTCAATAGCGGCTTCCAATAATTTAATCGAATTTTCCCAGCCCAAAACTTCTATTTCTTGTAAAGAAATGGTTCGGGAAGTCAAATAAAACACTTGGTTTTTCGGATTATTTATCGACACAGGAACCCTTGTGTTGTAATAGCCCATACAGGAAAATTCTATTTCACTGACACTGAGTGTATCACTCAGTTTGAGAACGAACTCTCCGTCTTCATTCGTTATGGTTCCTACACTGGTTCCCACTGCAGATACCGTTACGTATTCTATTTTCTTCTTCGTCCGCATATCTTTTACTTCTCCGCGGATAGTATAGAATTTTTCATCATTTTGTGCTTGTAAATCAGGGAGTAATAAGAATAATCCTCCCAACAAAAGCATTACTTTTACATTTTTAATGATCCTATTCATAAGTTTTTCAATTATAAAGTGTAATTTTGTAAAATTAAAACTCAAATTATTCTTGCAACCAACATCAAATAATAAAGTCGGACACCGGATAAAACCCTTGGTTTTTCTCCTGATTTTCCTTGCCGTTC
>BNXY01000293.1 GCA_025999935.1 Bacteroidia bacterium
TTATCCCTGTCCTGTGCCGAGAAATCCAATGATATATGCCCGACCGTTTTGGATACTTTCGGATTTAATTCGCTTTGAGCCACAAAACTGCGGATAATAGATTCTTTGCTTTTCAGACGAATACCCTCCGCTGCAATTAATTCTGTTTGCTTGGCTTTGTCAAGTACATAGCTTACTACACCCTTGAAACTTTTACCCTTAACTATTTTCGCTACCATTTTCCAAAAGAGTTAATGCGTTATCAATCTTATCTGCCAAATAGAAGAATTCGCTTCGGACATTGGAATAGCCTTCGGCGTTTACCTTCCTTGCAATCTGATTCAGGTTGTTTCCCATTCCTGATATTTTACGGATACAATCCATTTGTTCAGGTGTCAATCGCTGGCGGATTTGACAACTGATGATTGCCTGTCGCGCCAGTTCGGTACAGGTCATTCCGGCTTGGGTCGCTTTTGCTTTCAGGGCGTAAAAATCCTTTGTGCAAAGATTGACCGCTATCCTATATTTCAGTTTCTCGGCGGGATTTAATTTAGGTCGTCCGCCTGCTTTATTTTTCGTTATCATCCTCTTTTTACAAGTTTTGAATGGAGACCGGCGGGATAATTCAGGGTTTCGAAGCACTCGAAACATAAACTTGCTCCGCTGAAAAACAGGCGTAGCCTGCCGTTGTCATCCGTTTGTGAATAATCATAATTTCAATCCCGATTTTTTCTTTTTTGCCTCCGGTTTTACTATCGGTTTTTGACGTAGATAATCGTTCAGGTCTTTATACTCTGCATACTTTGTCGAACGATTATACACAGTAGAGTTTACCGATTGAATCAACTCGGTTGCTTTTTTTCCGGCATCATCATTATCAAGGTAAGTATAGATTTCCTTATGTGTTTTCAAGAAATCCATTGCCTTTTGAACATTGGCGACCGAATTAAGAACGGCTATATCATGCTTTGATTTCTCAATCTTTTGCAAAGTCAGATAGGAAAGAAAATCCCAAAAATCCTTCAAAAACCAAACAAGTATCGCTGTTTTTGCGAATGGTTGTAATATCCTTTGGCGAAATACAGCCTTTGAAGTTTGGC
>BNXY01000294.1 GCA_025999935.1 Bacteroidia bacterium
AACTCAATGCATTTCGCATATCAAAACACATAGGCGGATTTGAATTAAAGTTGTTTTTCCCCAATTTAGATAATAGTCTATTAGTCTTCAATTTTTTCATCTGTTTATATTTTTAATGATTAATAATTGGTTACAAAGATAATGCCTTAAAAAAAGCCTTGCAATAGGTAATTTGTCCCGATTTTTATTTTTCAGAGTTATGTAAATATCATCCGATGGTTTGTTGTATATATAATAGCCTCTTCCTTCGTATTAAAGCCTAATTTTTGGTATAGCACTGCTTCTGTGTTCCGGATTGTCTTTGGAGATACACAAAGGATGCCGGCTATTTCCTTACTGCTTTTCCCTTGCTTGGCTAATTTCAAAATATCTTTTTCCCTGCCTGTAAGTTTAATCAATTCCTTTTGTTGCCATTGTTGTTCTTTGAACGAATATTGGCTATATTTTTCTTTGTCACTAAAGTAAAGTTCCAGATTCCCGGATTTGCGTATTACAGAACTGGATAGATGGCAAACGGCCATCCTTGCATGACCATTTACAAACTGTGGAGCCATTTTATGATAAACCATCAAAGGCTGTCCGTGATTCTGCAATCTGACATTAAATGCAAAGTAAGCAATCTCCCGATGGTTGCCGTCAGATTCGAATAAATAGTGTAGAATAGCGCGATGAATATCAATGAACAACTGCAAATCATCCGGATATACAATCTTCGCGAAAAAATCGTAACCCATCTTCAAAGCATCATCGAAAGAATATCTTGATAAAAAGAGATCGTGCTCGGAAACGAAATGAAAACACCGTTTGTGGAAATCAAGCACATAAAAACTTCCGCTCATTACTGTTGAAAATAGTTTTAAATACGGCGATTCCAATTCGGATATTTCTTCATCTTCATTTTGTGGATGGATGGAAGGAATATCCTTAAAAAACAAAGGCGTTATGGATTCCTCTTGCGCATGTAGATGCGTTTCATGTAAGTTGCTCATAATTATAGTCTTATTTTATTTTCATGTGATTCAGGGTGTCATATTGCAATTATTTCATCTGCAAATGTATATATTTATT
>BNXY01000295.1 GCA_025999935.1 Bacteroidia bacterium
CGCTTTGGCAACCAATGTTTGGAAGCCGCCTGCGACGAAGCTGAACCTGCAACCGACGAATCAAAGTTTCCGGTTATCATTGCAAAAGGAGCCGCCAACCCCAGTAACGCCGACAAGGGTATCTGGGAAAAATATTACCAGAATGTAAGGCAGGCCAATATTTTTCTGGCAAACAAGAGTATTATGACGGTGCAAAATTCAACCATAGAAGAATGGGAAGCGCATGTGCGGTTTATCAGGGCGTGGCTCTCGTTCATCATGCCGAAACACTACGGAGGATTTCCGCTGATCGGCGACAAAGTATATGTCGAAGGCGAGCATATTGATGTGCCGCGAAATACTTATGCCGAATGTGTGCAATATATCCGGGACGAATTAGAGTGGGCAAGGCCTAAATTACCACTGTACAACGACAACCGGGGAGAAACCTACAATCTGTTTAAAGCCACACAGGGAGCGGCTTTGGCTGTTAAATCAAGGTTGTTGTTATATGCAGCCAGCCCTTTGGCCAATGGAGACTACGACGGTAACGATCCCGGCCGTTTGGTAAGTTTTGGCAACAGCGATAAAAACCGGTGGAAAGAGGCTTACGATGCGGCAAAAGCAGTGATGGATATGGGTATATATGGTCTTTATCAAGGTACATCGCCCTTCTACAATGTTTTTCTGCGCCCACCTTCGGAACCTTGTGAAGAGCGTATCTTCAGTTTCTTTCCGGTACAGAATACCAACAACAATATGTATTACGAAACGCTTGCTAATCCGCCTTCTCGATGGACACGCTACCAGTCAACCACCAGCAGTTGCTTCCCCTTGCAGGAATTGGTTGACGCCTTTCCGATGAGAAACGGTTTGGCTATAAGCAATCCGGAATCCGGCTACCCCGGCGCAGGCGACGATATGTATAACAACCGCGACCCGCGTCTTACCGCTACCGTACATTATAATGGAGCTACAAGATCTTATGTAGGTGCAGGCAATGTGCCTGTACGTACATACACCGGAGCCATACCTGCAAGTGGCGTCGCCCAGGAAACCAGCGCTGCCAGAGATGGCATATAC
>BNXY01000296.1 GCA_025999935.1 Bacteroidia bacterium
TCAATTCGGTGGTTCCGCCGGGGAATTGGGGCATGACATCCGCAGAGGTGTAAACAGCGGAAACGGTTTCCGAAAGATTTTCCAAAGAAAGACCGGATTCTTTGTCGGCTGTTTTTGGCTGGGTGATACTTGAATCCGGCTGTATTTGGGCTTGCAATTCTTCCGTTTTTTCGAGTTCAACCGCTTCATCTACAATGTTAAAATCCTCATAAACAGTTTCTTGTTTTATCTCTTCGTTTTCCTTGATTGGATTCTCAAAGATTTGTTCATTCATGCCGGGCGTTTCTGCGTTTCCGGTAAATTCATTTTCAATAAAAACAGGATATAATAAGTCTAATCCCGACATATCGTCCACCGGACTGCGCCATTCCAAAGCCACAAAAAAGCTTGATAAAACGACAGCAAATCCCAATAAAAAGAAAGTTGTCCTTTTATTTTCCAAGTCCGCTTGAGGCGTTTTTTTTGTTTCCATTGACGTAATTATTGTGCAAAGATACTTTTTTCTCTTTTTATACGTTTGTATTAAAGTAAAAAATCTTATATTTGTAGTAAGTTTTATTTGCGATGCGAAAAATAGTTTCAATATATTTTCTCTTTTTATGCGTTTTTCCTCTTCCGGCGCAAGAGGGGAAGACCGCATTTAATTTTCTTTCATTACCCAATTCGGTGCATGCTTCGGCTTTGGGTGGAAACAATATTTCTATTATAGAGAACGACCTTTCATTGGTTTATCAGAATCCCGGTCTTTTGGGGCAGGAAATGGATAGAACGGTTAGCGCTTCCTATCTGGCTTATATTGCGGATATTGGGATGGGTAATGTTACGTTTGCCAAAAAGTTAGGAGAACGAAGTTCTTGGGGTGTCGGTTTCAATTACACCAATTACGGAAAAATGTTGGAAACCGGCCAAGACCAGATTATCGGCGATTTAAATGCAAGCGATATAGCCGGAAATATCTTTTTTTCCCGCGACTTAACGGAAAAAATCCGAGGTGGAGTAGCTGCAAAACTGGTTTATTCCAATTACGAACATACTACTGCTATTGGTTTGGGTGTG
>BNXY01000297.1 GCA_025999935.1 Bacteroidia bacterium
CCTCAAGCCATTTACAAAACTTCCTATTCTTCTGTTGGTTTCCGCAGAACGGAATACCGGCAAAACAACTTTTTTGAATTTCCTGAAAGCCATCTTTGCCGGAAACATGACTTTCAACACCAACGAGGATTTTCACAGCCAATTCAATTCCGACTGGGCAAACAAACTGATTGTCGGCGTCGATGAGGCTTTGCTTGACCGCAGGGAAGATTCCGAGCGCATCAAGAATTTGAGTACAGCCCTTTCATACAAGGCGGAAGCCAAAGGAAAAGACCGTCAGGAAGTGGATTTTTTCGCCAAGTTTGTATTGTGTTCCAATAACGAAACCTGCCCGATTATCGTAGAGAAAGGCGAAACGCGATATTGGGTGCGGAAAATACATCCGCTTATTCAAACGAATGTTAGTATGTTGGATAATCTAAAAAAAGAAATTCCGCAATTCCTGCATTTTCTGTTAAATAGGGAATTAAGTACGAAAAAAGAATCACGCATGTGGTTCAGGCATGATTTGTTGATTACCGATGCTTTGCGCCGGATTATTACGCATAATCGTGGAAAAGTGGAAAACGAAATGATTCACATTATTTCCGATTTGATGCAGATACAGCAAACAGAAGAATATCAATTTTCCGTCAGCGATTTGTTCGATATGGTCAGGCGGACAGCCATTTCAACCGATACCCATCAAATCCGAAAAATATTGCAAGACAAATGGCAGCTTCAACCGAAACCGCCAACCTATTATACGGCTTGCATATTCGGCTGCAACGGTGAAATTCTAACCTTGCCCGGCAAAACGGCAAGAGTGTATTGTATCTCGAAAAAGCAACTGGACGGGATTATGTCAGAATGTTAGAAGTCTGTTTTAATTTATTGATTTATAGTAAATAATAAGTCTTACAAAATTCCAACAAATCTCTTACAATCCAACAAATGAGAAACTTAACAAAAATATCGGGCTTGTAAGAAGAATGTAAGATGGATAAGTTATTAATAAACAATGATTAAACAGGTATTTCTAACAATATTACGAATTTTAGAGGTTTCTTTTCCTG
>BNXY01000298.1 GCA_025999935.1 Bacteroidia bacterium
CGTCCACCCGATTCGATTTCGCATACGGCACGGATAGCCGCTTCTTCCACATCGAGCAGCGCCGCCGTTTCCGCATAATCGAGCGTTGCCGTTTGTGGGGCTGCCGGAGGTGCAGCGTTGGTCACCGGTTGTGACACCGGAGTTGGTGGAGTTGGCGGAGTTGCATTTTTCCCGCTCAAGAGATTCCACGTATCGTTACCCACAATACCGTCAGCCGTCAAGCCGTTTTTTTCCTGATATTGGCAAACGGCAATATACGTCTGTTGTCCGAAAACGCCATCGGGTTGTACCGGATAGCCTTTTTTCTTCAATATTTCCTGTAATTGGGCGACAGTTGTTCCCTGCGACCCTTTTCTTAATACTACCATGCTCTTAATTTTTTAGACTGTTGTTATTTATGCTCTGAAAACAGAGGCTTTTTTTACGCCGTCCTCTGCCACTTTTACTTTTTCCAAGGCATCAAGCGCTTTTTGGGATTCCCCCTTGTTCAACCTGATTTCGAGAAAACATTGGGGACATACAAAGCGTTCCACCGATAAAAGTTGCTGGATGGACACGGGAATAAATCCACCGCATACCGGACACTTGAATCCGGACGGTCTTTGCTGTGGCTGATTGTTCTGATTGCTCATAAAACTTTGTTATTAGTATTTCTAATTATTCTACCACCGGTCGCGGATTTTTGTTTGTTTCAACTTCTTCCGCTTCGGCATCTTCGATTGACATGTTGTTGGCTGAAAGCGAAAGCAGGTTTGCCAGTCCTGCGGGCATATCCGCTTGGTGCATAACCACTTGAACTTTCATGTTTGCCGAAAGGCTGTTGTCCTTGCTTTCCGACGATTTGCCAGACTGGGCAGCCAAAGCAGCGCGGATAGCCGTTTTGCTCTTGTTGTTGTCGGGTGTTTCGTTTTTGTCCTCGAAAGAAAATTGCTCTTCGCTGCTTTCCGTTACGACATCCAAAATCTTGATGTCGAAATCGAAAGTCGCTTCCTTGATTTGCAACAAGGGAATGGAAATCAGCGAAATGACCGGAATCTGAACGGATTTGAGCG
>BNXY01000299.1 GCA_025999935.1 Bacteroidia bacterium
ACTTTTGTACCGTAAAATTTAATTATTAATTACAAAAAAGAAAGCGTTATGAAAAAAATTGAAGCAATTATTCGCAAATCGAAATTTGCAGATGTTCGTAAATCTTTGCACGAAGCAGACATTGATTTTTTGTCGTGGTGGGATGTAAAAGGACAGGGCGATGCCAAACAGGGATTAATTTTCAGGGGAATAGCCTACGACATCAATGCGATTGACCGCATTTATCTTTCCTTTGTGGTAAGGGAAGTGAATGTTCAGAAATCCATTGACGCCATTTTGAAATCCGCATTTACCGGAGAAAGCGGCGACGGTAGAATATTCGTATCCACCATAGACCAGTCTATCCGCATCCGCACGGGCGACTCGGGAGATGAAGCGCTCTATAACAAGTGAATTTAAAATTGAAAACTTAAAATTTAAAATTTAAAATTAAGAATTGAATATGAAAAAGACATTAAAATATATCGTATTGATTGCGGGCTTGCTTTTGTGCGGCGGCGCGGCTATGGCTCAAGAAGCCGAAACGGCAACTTTGGATTCGGGAAATACCGCTTGGATTTTGGCGGCCACCATGTTGGTCATGTTGATGACTATTCCCGGATTGGCATTTTTTTATGGCGGGTTGGTGCGCCGCAAAAACGTGTTGAGCGTTATGATGCAATGCGTTGTACTGACGGCAGTCATTACTATCGAATGGATTGTTTACGGCTATAGCGCCGTTTTCGGAGAAAGTTTTGCCGACCGCGGTATCCTCGGCGAGTTTATCGGCGGTTTCGACAAGATTTTCCTCTATGGTATCAGCAAGGATGCGTTGACGAGCGGCAACATTCCCGAAGTGCTCTTTGCTTTGTTTCAATGTAAGTTTGCGGTAATTACCCCCGCTTTGATTGTGGGCGCTTTTGCCGAAAGAATTAAATTCTCCGGCTTTTTGTTGTTCTCGCTTTTGTGGAGCATCTTCGTTTACAACCCGATGGCTCACTGGGTTTGGGGTGGTTTTTAAACCAGATTTCCGACTTGAATCCTTCTTCCTTGTATTTCCGATAGGCTTCT
>BNXY01000300.1 GCA_025999935.1 Bacteroidia bacterium
TATTTTGAACTGGAGGCAAGGCGGAAGCCCAAATTGTAGTCCCGAAAACCCGGAGAAATGCCGCTGCGAGCCGGAACACGCACGTAAAGCGCAAAGTTGAACCAGCTACCGCCACGAATCACGCGGGAAGAGCCTGATGTAGCACCTTTCGGATTCGTTTGTGGAGATGCCGGATAAGCGCCATACCAATCAAAACACCATTCCCAAACACTGCCGCTCATATCATAAATGCCTAATTCGTTAGGCAACTTTGTGCCTACAGGATGATTTGTACTGCCCGAATTTTCGTGGTACCATGCTACTGCATTTGCCGAATGGCTTCCGCTATACTTGTAGCCTTGACTTTTATTACCGCCTCTGGCGGCATATTCCCACTCCGCTTCAGTCGGTAAACGATACGTTTTTCCTGTTGCCGCATTCAGACGGCTTATAAACTCTTGCGTTTCTTCCCAACTCACGTAATACATCGGATAATTATCACCTTCTCCATAAATAGCCCAACTTGTATTGGCTTTATCTCTTTGTTGCCGCACCGTAGTCCCCATAATCAATTGCCATTGCTTTTGAGTTACTTCGTATTTGGCAATAGAGAAATCACTTAGAGTTACGCTATGCAAAGGCCTTTCATCACTCTCGCAATCACTGCCTTGCTCATTGGAACAACCCATCCAAAACGTGCCGCCCTGCACAGTAACCATCTCCGGCTGGGCGGGGTGGCGAGTAGTAGCGGGAGACTTGACGGTGGTTTGTGTATTGCCTTTGCAGTCTGCTATCCGCTTTTCGATGGCAGCATCTGTTTTGCCTGTTAGATTTTTATAGGCATCATACCAAATTTGGGCTTTCCTGCAATCGTTTTGCAATAAGCAAGTGTTGATTTCTTGCAAATAACCACTCTCGTTTTGTGCCGCCAAAGTAGTGCAGCACAATAGTAGGATTGTTGAAATAATTAATAATTTATATGCTTTCATTGTTTCACAAATCTTTGATTGTTTTCTTTAACGCTTCAATTTCTTTATCTTTTTTTGATATTGTCGAATTTAAGTTAATT
>BNXY01000301.1 GCA_025999935.1 Bacteroidia bacterium
AAACAATATTCCGCAAGTTCCAGCCGGTTACGGCACTTCCGATATTGACCCGAATATTCCGCCGGTTGCCGGTGGAAAATTACAACCCTCCAAACTGAATCCGGGTAAGATTATTTACAGTAAAGATTTGATTTTCAAGGGTAGTACCCACGGCAGTACACTTTCGATTATTCCGGAAGAAAAAGCGAAAGCAATGGCATCCAAATTGCCTCAAGTTCCCAAAAGCACTTCCAATCATTTTGCGAACTTCCTCTTGTCTTGTCTGGGAGAAGAAAAAACACGTTCGCCGTTCGAAATACATGGTTCATTGGCGCAAGTATTCGCTTTAGGCGTGATGGTTCAACGTTTGAATACCACCATCCAATTCGACCGGAATACCAAGCAAATTACAAATAATGCTTTCGCCAATGCGTGGTTGACACAAGCGCCTCCCCGCAAAGGTTGGGATGAATTTTATAAATTATAAATCGTAAAAAAATGAACAGAATCAAATTATTAATAGCTGTTATCGGAATTGCAAGTCTTGGATTTGCACAAGAAATAAAAAGTCAAGATAACGTTTTGTCTCCGGAAGAAATCGCTGACGGTTGGCAATTGTTGTGGAATGGTAAAACGACCGAAGGCTGGAGAAGCCACAAAAGCCCCACGTTTCCAGCCAAAGGTTGGGCTATCGAAAAAGGTGTGTTGCGTGTTCAGCCGTCCAACGGTGCGGAATCTGCTAACGGCGGCGATATCATTACCACGAAGAAATACAAAAATTTCATTTTAAAAGTGGATTTCAAAATTACCAAAGGCGCAAACAGCGGCATCAAGTATTTTGTAGATCCTGACTTAAACAAAGGCGAAGGTTCGGCCATCGGTTGCGAATTTCAGGTTTTGGACGATCAGAATCATCCGGATGCCAAAGCGGGTGTGAAAGGCAACCGCACTTTGGGTTCGCTCTACGATTTGATTACCCCCGACCGGTCGGGTATTGGGTACAATTTTAAAGAAAAAGACTTCAATACGGCTACCATCATTGTGAACGGCAACCACGTACAACAT
>BNXY01000302.1 GCA_025999935.1 Bacteroidia bacterium
CTAATTATCCGACAACTTACGGATACGATGATGACAAACTTACGGTGGGCACATTCCCCAATGGAACCGGTGGAACCGGTAATTTGCAAATCAAGAACTGGCAAGGTAGTAATCAAACATTTACCTATACCGGTAAATTTTCTCATACTACAGACCGTTTCTTTTCTCTGTACGGTAATCTTGCCTATACTTTCGACGACAAATATACGCTATCGGGAAGCGCCCGTACACAGGCATCAAACCTGATTACAGACGATCCGGCTTATCGCTATGAACCGTTTTGGTCTATTGGAGGAAGTTGGCAAGCAGGACGAGAAGAGTTCTTGAAATCTAAATCATGGATTGATCGGTTGAATCTTCGTCTTACCTACGGTTACGGCGGTAATGTGGACAAAACGACTTCTTTCAAACCGCTGATCAACGTAGCTGCAACCCCCAATGTCTATACCAATGAACGAACGGCTACTATTTCCAGTTATGGAAATCCAACCCTGCGGTGGGAAAAAACAGGAACACTGAACTTCGGAATAGATTATTCATTCTTTAACGGCCAATTAAACGGAAAAATAGACTTTTATGACAAGAAAAGTAAAGATTTAATTGTTGCAATGTCTATTCCCGCTATTAACGGAACAACTTCCCAGAAACTCAATGCGGGCGAAATGTCCAACAAGGGAATAGAACTGGAAATTGGAACTCGCCAACAATTAAGTAAACAGATTTCATGGCGGGGAAATTTGAATCTCTCCTATAACAAGAATAAAATTACCAAATTATTCAAAGCTACTTATCAGGGATATGAATTGGTCGGATATGGAACCCCCTCTCCCTCTCTCATTTCCGCTGCTTACGTTGAAGGAAAAAACGCCCAAACGCTTTGGAGTTATAAATACGCCGGAATACGCAATGACGGAACGGAACAAAGTCCCAACTGGCAACCCAAAATTCAAGGAGCAGGTGATGACGTATATGGATTCGGCGGATGGCCTCCCGGCGACGGACGGGATTTCTGTCTGGATATGGGTACAAAAGTAGCGCCCTGG
>BNXY01000303.1 GCA_025999935.1 Bacteroidia bacterium
CATCTATCTTATTGAGTTTCTCTATTTTACTCAACTCAAGAAGCGGAGTGTTTCCTATTAGCTCCGTTAATTTTTTTGCAATTTTTGACATGGCATTTTCTTTTTTGATATTTCATGTGTAATTATTTTGTTTTTTTATGGTCACATGGAACCCGCAACAATTTCATGCTTTTTTGGTGCAATTTTTGCATGCGGGTTTCATGACAAAAGTAAGATTAATTATTGAGGGAAACAATACCCTATTTATGGTATTTTTTATTCAATCTTTCCAGCCTTTTATAGCGCCGCCTTTAAATTCGCGTTCGGCAGCTTCCGCCACTTCGTCGGATTGATAAGCTTGTACGAATTTCTTCACTTTTTCATCGTCTTTGTTGTCTTCGCGGGCGACGATGATGTTTACATAATACGAATCTTTGTCTTCCGCAAAAAGGCCGTCTTTCAGCAATAACCCTGCCGATGCGGCATAATTGTTATTGATAAGTGCGATGGCAACTTTCGTATCATCCAATACGCGAGGTAGTTGAGCCGCTTCGATTTCGATGATTTTGAAATTGTGCAGATTCTCTACAATATCAATTACACGGGCGGTCAGTCCGGATTCTGGTTTCAACTTAATCAGACCGGTTTTGTCCAAAAGCAAGAGGGCGCGTCCGCCGTTGGTTACGTCGTTGGGAATGGCGATTGTGCTTCCGTCGGCGAGTTCGTCTATGGTTTTAATTTTATGGGAATAAGCCGCCAAAGGATAGACAAAAGTATTTCCGACCGCCACCAAAGGGTATCCGCGTTGCTTGATTTCTTCCTCCAAATAGGGTTTGGTCTGGAAAGCATTCAAATCTATGTCTTTCTGTGCAAGAACGGTATTTGGCGTGACATAATCTGTGAATTGAACCAATTCGACCTCCAAACCGAATTTTTCTTTGGCCACTTTTTGGGCGGTTTGCGCCACCACATATTCCGGCCCGGCTTCTACGCCTACTTTTATCACATCGGGATTTGCATTGCCGGTTTTACGGCAGGACGGAATCGCGATTGCGATGCACAAG
>BNXY01000304.1 GCA_025999935.1 Bacteroidia bacterium
AGTTGCGCCTGTTCGATAGCGATTTCCTTGTGTACCTCTGCATCAGGAGTAATGGGAAAGCTAAACTCTTCTACTGTTTTTCCATCGGGAGATACGATTTTCCCTTTGATTTGCAGGGCTTGTGTTTTCTTCTTTGAGAAATTACCCGCCAAAAAGTCCAAACCGATAAGCGCATTCCCGTTTTCAATGGATTGCGTGTTAATGGTAAGATCTTTCAGATGGGAATCGGGTACGGGAAAAAGGCTTACATCGCGTGTAATGCCCACTTGACCCCAATCATCATTCCCATCAAAATCGAAACCTTTAAAATGGGTATATACCCTGACGGCCAATGTGTTCTCTTTACCGGAAAGATAGGGCGTAATGTCGAAAAGGCAGGTATTGTAGGAGGATTCCCATTTACCGGCATATTGTCCGTTTACCCAAATTTCATATCCGCGCAATACGCCGTCGAATCTCAAAATCGCATGTTGGTTTTTCCAATTGTCGGGAACCGTAAATGTGGTACGATACAAACCGGTCAAAGAATCCGGATGGGCATACCGCGGTTCAACAAGCCCCAAAGCATCCCAATTTCCGGGTACGGGAATAGATTTCCAATTCGCATCTGGATATGCAGGCGTAAAAAAGTCGTCGAATTTACTCCAATCTAATCCCTTAATCAATTGAAATTTCCAATTTCCGTTCAATGACTTTATCAGTGATGGGTCGGAAACGGGTTTTATTCCTTTGTCGGAAGACAAGATATGAGGCGATAAAACTTTGGCGTTTTTTTCCATCCATTCGATGACTTTATCTTGCGTTGCACGGCTCAAACGTCCGATATCGTCCGGTTCCAACAATTCGAGTTTGTCTGTCGCATTGCTGTAAGAATAAACCGTTTTTGCACGTTTAACTGCTGCACGAACATCTTTAATGCCGGCATCGCGGTCTCTTTGCGGCTGAACAATAAGCACAGGCCTTGGCGCTATAAGCGCCATAAGTTCATCGTAATCGTAAGGCAGTTGCAATTCGCTTCCGGCAAACAGACCCAACC
>BNXY01000305.1 GCA_025999935.1 Bacteroidia bacterium
GGATAAATCCATAGCTGCAACATCAATTTATCGTCATATTCATAATAAACACAACCGGAATTGAGGTTGAAATGGGAATAATATACGGAATATGTCGATCTGATTTGATTCTCGCCTGTTCGTATAATGGTTTCACTGAGTGTAAATAATTCAAATAATTCCTTTTGCAGGATATGCAGGTCTTCCTTGGAAATAAATCTCAAACGATAGAAATGCTGTATTTCTTTGATAAGCCCGCTAAAAACCGCACCGTCTATAATACAGGTTATATTTCTCAGTTGATTGAAGTAATAGGCGCTTTTTTTATGTAAATCGTTTATTTGAGGTATGATTTCAATATCGGAAAACTGGCTTATCAACGGTATTTGTCCTATCGAATTGAGATAGAGGCAGTAATCAAACTTAAAAAGCGTTTCAAACGGGAAAAAGTGCAGAGGCATCCGGTTAATAGCGGCAATGATGTTCAGATCTTTGGCATGAACCAGTTTTTCCATAATTATATTACCCTGCTCCAGCTTGTCAATAAAAATACTGTTCGGACTTTGGGTAATATTGACCGGCATATCAAAAAAAACACGCCTGTCCATATCTATGGCAAGCGCTTTATCAATCGAAAAACCAAGATCTTGAGATACAGCAACTGCGCCTGAATCACATTGGCGGTATAGTCATCTACCTGAGTTCCCAAAAAGATGATTCTATCCATCATCAACCTTGAAAATACATCCATTTGCGCCACATTCAACTGCCGTTCTTCGATAATCGTCGGAGAAATGTAGTTGTCGGCGATGGAAGTGTATTTATCAAGGGCATTGGCATTCATTCTCAAATGCTTAACTGCATAATTTTTAAAATCGTTCATAATTTTTATTTTTCAAATAATTTCTGAAATTCTTCTACTGTTACTTCCTTGGGTTCCAGAGTAACTTGTTCTTTCAATACCGCAATCAATTTATCTTCAAGCGCTTTGTCGATCAGATTGCGGACGGTTTCTTCTTTTTTCAGCATTTCCTGCGAATAGTTTTCCAACAATTG
>BNXY01000306.1 GCA_025999935.1 Bacteroidia bacterium
CCGACCAATGTGATGGGAGCTTCCAAACGAATTGCAGAAATGTACATACAGTCTTTGTCGAAAAAGATAAAAAAACAATCGCCGGATTCGCCGCATACCCGCATCATTACCACCCGGTTTGGAAACGTTTTAGGCTCCAACGGCTCGGTTATCCCCCGGTTCGAGGAGCAGATAAAACACGGGGGACCGGTTACCGTGACCCATCCGGATGTGATTCGTTACTTTATGACGATTCCCGAAGCCTGCCGCCTGGTGCTTGAAGCCGGAAATCTGGGTGAAGGCGGTGAAGTATTCATTTTCGATATGGGCGAATCGATAAAAATAAAAGATGTTGCAGAAAAAATGATTCGCCTCTCCGGTTTGGAACCGTACCGGGATATAAAAATCGAATATACGGGATTAAGGCCGGGCGAAAAATTGCATGAAGAATTGCTGTATGATAAAGAAACGGTGAAACCGACTCACAATCCGAAGATTATGATAGGCGCAGTACGCGAATACGATTATGAAGAACTTGCCGCCCATCTAAAATTGTTGATAGAAACGGCGCGAACATTCGACTCAATTGAGGTGGTCGGCTTGATGAAAAAGACGGTTCCGGAATTTATCAGTCAAAATTCTCCATACGAAAAATTAGACAGAAAATGAAAATGAAAATTAAATTTGATGCGGTTGGCTGCGCGCTGGGGATTGTTTTGTTGTTGCTTTTTGCTGTTGCGGTAGTGGTGGTTTGCTTGATTGCTCGGGGATAAGGCATGGCGCTATACCGACTCTTCTAAATCTGATAATCATCCAAATGTCTTCAAAAGCCGATAGATTAATGTCTGTCGGCTTTTGTTATTTTACTAACTTTGTCCGGGTGTACGATGGCTATGACGTTTATTCCGATGGAGTATATGGAGATAAGTAAGCAACCGCTGAACCCCGTCTATGTTGTTTTTTCAAATTCTCGTACTTTTGCGTTTTAAAGCATCAAGGATATGATAACATCAGAACAGTTCAAGGAAATCTACGCACGGTATAAATCCTCCG
>BNXY01000307.1 GCA_025999935.1 Bacteroidia bacterium
ATATGGTCAATCTGCTTCGAGAACACGTACCAACTTCATCCAGAATACACTTCGTGATTATGCTGATGGTTGGAAGCAATAAAGGAGATTCCTTCGCTGTTGTCGAAGAATTTCACCTGCGGAAAATTCTTTTTAAGTTTATCCATCCAAACTTCCTCAAATCAAATGTGTCCGATACAAAAATAGGCTTTGGAACGAGCCAAATCCGTCATTTGGTTGGGGGCAGGATCGTAAGTTTCGGGGCTTGTACCCGCCGGAACCAAATTTTCGACACGGAAAAGCGTATCTACCAACCGGTCGGCAAAGTAACGCTGCGGTTCTATCGTAACTGTAATAACATTATCCTGCTGCTGTTTTGGAGTGCAGGAAAACAGAAACAATAACAATAACAATAACGGGACTAAATGGATTTTGCTCATAGCATGTTTTTCCGAAAAATCGGTACAAAGGTACGGATTATTCCGGAAAAACAAACAGCGCTGCCTTTTCTTATTTCTTCACACGGTAATCCAGTGCCGGCGCTCTATCGCCCAACAAAGATTTGTATTCAAAGCCGGCGCCTCTTTTCTTTTCAAATTCTGCTTTGGCTTCCGACACCAAGGTGGGATTTGTATATAAATCGATGGCAGTCAGCGCAAACACTTTCGCAGCATTAAGCAAACCTTTCGTTCCAATCGTGGAGCCGCCTGACGCTACGTTCTGCCAACTGTGTCCGGCGC
This sequence comes from Bacteroidia bacterium, assembly GCA_025999935.1. Classification (GTDB taxonomy): domain Bacteria; phylum Bacteroidota; class Bacteroidia; order Bacteroidales; family Azobacteroidaceae; genus Azobacteroides. Next base: position 720 of record BNXY01000307.1, read on the forward strand.
TTCCCGGAACAAAAACAGCGGTATTGAAACTGACCGTTGGGACATTCCAGCTCACATCGCCCACATCCGTAGAGCCGCCTCCTTGCGAAGGTTTTTCTTCCCGCAAAACTTGCACTTTCGACACATTATTCAAAATGGAATCATTGAGGTTTAATCCTTTCACAATTTCTTTGGCGAAAGCTGATTCACGTTCATCATAAATGATTCCGCCTACCAATTCGAGTTTTTGTTGCACCAATTCAGACAATCTCCGATTAGAAAGCAATTCGTAGAAACCGGAAATAATTTCCGATTTGACGGTTG
>BNXY01000308.1 GCA_025999935.1 Bacteroidia bacterium
TTTATATATTTTTAATTGAGACATAAACAATTAAAATTTCAATATTTGTCATTATTATTTGGAAGTCTGTCATTTATGCTTTATCTTTGTTCTAAAATTGGACAGATAGGCTTAAACCGGTTGTTCCCGAATAGATTATGGGACTAAGTATAATGTACTTGTCAAATATTTTATTGATTTCGCCGGCAATTAAGTTTCGGATGGGAAAATAAATAATGTAGGCCAATTCGGTGGCAAGAATAGCAATTCCGGCTCCTGCCATCACGTCGCAAACCCAATGTTTGTCGTGAACAACACGGGCGCCGGCAGTAACACTCCCCAAGGCATAACCGGAATAGGCTAACCAAGGGTTGGAATCTTTGAATTCTTTGTAGATGATATGTGAACCGACAAATGCCGTGGCAGTGTGTCCGGAAGGGAAAGAATGATTTCCGCCATAAGGTCGGGACGCATCATAATGCGATTTAATATAACGGACGGGCAATGTTGTAAGCCCGTAAGATATCGCCATTATGAAAAACTGGTCGATGGGATGGTGTTTTTCTTTTCCGATGGCATCAAAAAGGAATAAAGAGGGCGCCGGAACTAATTGAAAAACATCGTCGAAAGGTGTCAACCGATCGGTGGGATTCGACCGTTCAATGGGAAGAATGTCCCGAAATTTTTCGGTATGGGTGGCAACAGCGCTGACAGCGATCAGGCTTAACGGAAGAATAAATTCTTTGGGCTTAATTTCGTATTTTACCGGTGGAATATGGAACTTTCGGACTTTATAACTCATTAAAGGATCTGCTTTTAATTGTTTCATTTCCGCCAAAAGCGCCAAAGTATCCAAAGAAATTAATTCGGCAGACAATCGGATTGAATCTAATTCAATCGACAGGGTAGTAAAAGCCGGTTCTTCGGAAGGAGGTTGAACCGGTGGTTTTTTGGGCTTTTTAACGGGAGCCGGTTTTTGTATAACTTCAGGAGGCGTTATTTTGACCTCCGGTTCTTTGAAAGCCAAGGCATTCCAATCC
>BNXY01000309.1 GCA_025999935.1 Bacteroidia bacterium
TTTCCTGTCCTGCTTTGACGGTAATGTCGAGCGTGTATTCCACACTGTACTTGGAGTCTTGTGTTGACTTGGAGTCTTTTTTCGATGAGAAACCTGCCGATGCTTCAAAATTGGCTTTGAAAATGCCAAAACCAACCGACCCGCCCACTTTGGCATTCACATTGGTACTGCTGCTGTCGGATTCTTCGTTGTGAGTGCTTGACTCTGCATTGATTTTTGCCTTGAAGGCAATATCAATCGAGTTGATGGCAATGTACGGAATCGGCACGATGGTAAGGAGGGGTACATTCAAACGTACTTCCTTGCCGTCTTGAAAAAAGTCGAAAGAAACATTGACTGCCTTCTTTTCGCCTGTACTTGGGTCGGTATTCAAACCGACTTCCTGAATAAACCGCCACGTTGTTTGAGCTGCCATGGCTTGCGCCTCGATAGCCGCTTTCAGTGGGGCACCGATTATCTGTCCGAAGGAGATAGATGTCAGAGCGCTTGTTGCAATTTGTGACGGTGTTGAATCTACTTTCATTGGATTCATAAACTTTAATTTTAAAATGATGAATAATAATGATACTTTTTTGAAACGTTTCGGCATCAAAAATATAGCGCGTGATTTGCCTGTGCAACTTTATTTTCTGAATTGGCTTTCTTGTCCTCTGAACGGGATTTTTCAGCAGCAGACACGGCAAAAACGGCTTATTTTTTGATGGTTTCCACAAAATGCACCTCACTTATTCCTTTTCCGTTGATGGAATCGGAAGCGACCCGCATCCTCGTATGAATCCACCCGCATCATCCGTATATCGGGTTGATGGCGGCTGAACGACTGCCCCAGCGGTTTTCCGGCAGGGAAAAGGGAACTCAACACAGGATTGCTTTCCCTGCATCTCCGGCTGATTGTCCGTTTGTTTGATTACAAGAATCAACGCATAAATGATAGCGGCGAAGAATGCCATCAACAGCAGGTCTTCCAAAAAACTTGATAATTTACCCATCGTTTTCATATTATTATAAATTTGAGAC
>BNXY01000310.1 GCA_025999935.1 Bacteroidia bacterium
GAAACATTCCCTATATCCCGCTATGTTACGATTATTACGGCAACGAATATATTCATTTCCGCAACGAGGACAAGCTGGATTTGTTTGAGGCTTACAGCGCGCCGGCTACCGGTTTGTATAATTCTTACGGGCCGAACAGTGCATCAGTCCGGGCAGCGAGCGGCGAAGCGGAGGAAAATACTGTCGCAGAGCCTTATCCATACAACTTCTTTACGGTGCGCAATGAGGAACTTTTCACCGTCTTGCCTGTTTCCGGGCAAACACAGTACCTGCATTTTTATCCGCAGAACGTGCTTCGGGAATTTACTTTTTTGATTCGGGATGTGGAAGGTGTAGAGAATATAGCCAGTGCATCCGGCGCCATTTCCGGCATGTCTTCGACCTACCGGATGCATGACGGCGTGAAGGGTGTCGAACCGGCTACCGTCCTGTTCGGCAACCGGCAAGGACGGGTAACTTGGGCGGTCGATTCCATTACAGGCGCATTTTGCACCTTCGGCCCTGCCGATATTGAGCATCTCCGCAACCGACTCACCGTTGGGGTTATTTCTGCTGCGCGGGGATATTATTTTGGCACTTGGGAAGAAACGGTGCGCGAGCAGATAGCGGGTGCGCTGGGCGAACACGGGACTTGGGAAGAGCAGTTGGATTGGCGAAGCCGCAACAGCGGATACGATATTGTGCTTCAAAACGACGGGCGGTTGGTAATTCCCGGCGAGCCGGATGACGGTACTTTTATCGTTGATGTTGAGGACTATGACAATGTGATAGTGCCGCTGCCGCTAAGGTAGGGGCAAGGCGCGCCTTGCCCCTACAATCCGTCAATCATGGGGTTGCGGGTCAAGCCCGCAATGACAGATTAATTTTGACTTTATCTTGCAAGATTAGTAATAGAGAGTTTTTATGTATTATTTTTTAAAATTTTAATTTAGTTTTTTACAAAAGTGAGTTTTTAAGGTATTTATTAAAATTTAATTTTTACAGAAATGAAAAAAAATCTTTTTTGTTTAAGTAT
>BNXY01000311.1 GCA_025999935.1 Bacteroidia bacterium
AACGTTTTTCCCGCAGAATTTTGGCTAAGCGGTCTAAAGTCAGGATGGCCACCCCTAAATCCCCTGAAGGGGACTTTTGATTCTGCTCGCTAATAGTACTCTTCAGGGGGTTGGGGGTATTATTTTCGATAATTTCTTGGGCTTCTTCGTAAGTAAACCGGCGATTGGAATTGATAATTGTCCGCACAATCCGGTAATTCTTGATTTCTGCCGAATTAGTCATTTCAAAAATGGCGGAAAAACACAATTTATCTTCGTTGGGGCGCAAAGAACAAAGGCCGTTGCTCAAACTTTCCGGCAGCATGGGAATGGTGCGGTCAACCAAATAAACGGAAGTCGCACGGGACGCCGCTTCCTTGTCGATAATGCTTCCTGCTTTCACATAGTGGGTAACATCCGCGATGTGAACGCCGATTTCCCAGTTTCCGTTTTCCAATTTTTGGAGAGACAGAGCGTCATCAAAGTCTTTGGCGTCTTTCGGGTCGATGGTAAAAGTGATTACATCCCGGAAATCTTCGCGGGCTTTGATTTCTTCAGCTGTGATTTTTGTTGGAATTTTTTCGGCGGCTTTTTCCACGTTTTCAGGATATTTGTAGGGCAATCCGTATTCAGCCAGAATGGCGTGCATTTCGGTATGGTTGTTTCCTACATCTCCCAACACGTCAATGACTTCTCCCAGCGGATTGTTGGCTCTTTCCGCCCATTCGATAATTTTCACTACGGCTTTCTGACCGCTTTTAGCGCCTTTCAGTTTGTCCTTCGGGATGTATATGTCATTGGCGAGAATCTTGCTGTCTGTCAGTAAGAATGCGTTATATTTTCCAATTTCGACGATTCCTACGAAAACGCTTTTTGATCTTTCGACAATTTCAATCACTTCGGCTTCGGGTGTGCGGCCTTTTCGTTTAGCCAAGATTTGCACTTTCACTTTGTCGCCGTTCATGGCGTGCATGGCATTTCTTTCCGCTACAAATAGCGGGTTGCCGCCGTCTTCCGGAATAAAAGAGTTTTTTCC
>BNXY01000312.1 GCA_025999935.1 Bacteroidia bacterium
GAAACATTCCCTATATCCCGCTATGTTACGATTATTACGGCAACGAATATATTCATTTCCGCAACGAGGACAAGCTGGATTTGTTTGAGGCTTACAGCGCGCCGGCTACCGGTTTGTATAATTCTTATGGGCCAAACAGCGCATCAGTCCGGGCGGCGAGCGGCGAAGCGGAGGAAAAGACCGTTGCAGAGCCTTATCCCTATAACTTCTTTACGGTGCGCAATGAGGAACTTTTTACCGTCCTGCCTGTTTCCGGGCAGACGCAGTACCTGCATTTTTATCCGCAGAACGTGCTTCGGGAATTTACTTTTTTGATTCGGGATGTGGAAGGTGTAGAGAATATAGCCAGTGCATCCGGCGCCATTTCCGGCATGTCGGCAACTTACCGGATGCATGACGGCGTGAAGGGTGTCGAACCTGCTACCGTGCTGTTCGGCAGCCGGCAGGGACGGGTAACTTGGGCGGGCGATTCCATTACGGGCGCATTCTGCACTTTTGGCCCTGCCGATATTGAGCATTTTCGCAACCGGCTCACCGTTGGGGTTATTTCCGTTGCACGGGGATATTATTTTGGCACCTGGGAAGAAACGGTGCGCGAGCAGATAGCGGGTGCGCTGGGCGAGTACGGGACTTGGGAAGAACAGTTGGATTGGCGAAGCCGCAACAGCGGATACGATATTGTGCTTCAAAACGACGGGCGGTTGGTAATTCCCGGCGAGCCGGATGACGGTACTTTTATTGTGGATGTTGAGGACTATGACAATGTGATAGTGCCGCTGCCGCTAAGGTAGAACTGTCATTGCGGGCTTGACCCGCAACCCCCCGTCAATCATGGGATTGCGGGTCAAGCCCGCAATGACAGGTTAATTTTGACTTTATCTTGCAAGATTAGTAATAGAGAGTTTTATGTATTATTTTTTAAAATTTTAATTTAGTTTTTTACAAAAGTGAGTTTTTAAGGTATTTATTAAAATTTAATTTTTTACAGAAATGAAAAAAAATCTTTTTTGTTTA
>BNXY01000313.1 GCA_025999935.1 Bacteroidia bacterium
CCGCTGAAGCAGTTTACCACAATGCCGGTGCGGGAACAAACGCGGCAACCGTTACCGTTACGCTGTCGAATACGGAAAAAGCGAAGAACTACGTCTTTTCCGAAAGCGACAACATAATTATCCTGATCGATCAAACCATTGGCAAAGCCACGATAAACGGCGTAAACCAAACGCAGGGAGTGGAGAGGAATCGTGCGCAGAGCGTCGATTTCAACCTGTCAACGCTGTTGCCGCAACCGGAAAGCCCGAAAGAGCTTGGAATAGTTACATACAATCCCGTCATTACCGCAAACACGGACGGCGTACTGGGAACGCTTTCCTATACCTCCGGCGATATTCTGGCATTGCCCGTTCTAAGCATTAGCGAGGCAGGCAAAACCGCCACCGTTACGGTAACGGTCAGCAGCACAAACTACGCCGACTTCACCGCCACCATTACGGTAAGAACCGAACTCACGCAGGACGACGCCGACATTGCAACGGCAAAATCCCTTATCGAAAGCGCAAACCACGTAACCGATCAGGCAAACGCTCAGACGCAGGAGGCGGCGAAAGCAATCGTGCAAGGCCTCATGGACATATTGATTCACAACGGCGTAACGGCAACCGTCAACGGCGGAACGTTCACGGCGGCAACAGCGGGAACGCCTTCAAAACCGAACGGTACAGACGGCAGTTATACCTTTACGGTAACGTTAAGCAAAGGCAGCGGCGCTACAACAACCGCTACGCAAACGCTGAAAATCATAGCAACGCCTTACGACGCCACGCAGGACAACAACGACATTTCGAATGCAAAATACGTATTAGATGGCAATTCCTACGAGGATACGCAGGCAAACATACCCAATGCGGAGGCGGCGAAAACGAAAATGGAAACCCTTTTCGCAGCCAATTTATCGGGATTGTATGTAACTATTCCAAGCTCTTTCGGGCTTTCCGGTTGCGGCAACAGCGTTGACAGGTTGAAATCGACGCTCTGCGCACGATTCCTCTCCACTCCCTGCGTTTGG
>BNXY01000314.1 GCA_025999935.1 Bacteroidia bacterium
TGGCGATTTTCTCAATTTTCATCAGCTTGGCCGCATTGATTTACGGCTTGATTCCACAAGGCAACTTATTTACGCTTTATTTTTCTACTTTGATTTATATTTTTGTTGTTTCGGGATTTGGCTTGGTCGTTTCCAATTATTCCTCCACCTTGCAGCAAGCCATGTTTCTGATGTTCTTTTTCCTGATTATCCTGATTATGATTAGCGGTCTGTTTACTCCCATCGCCAGTATGCCGGCTTGGGCGCAGACTTTCACGCTATTCAATCCTTTGCGCTATTTCATCGAAATCATGCGGATGACTTATTTGAAGGGAAGCGATATTGGAAATTTAGTTAATCAGTTGAGCATTTTAGTGAGTTTTGCGATTGCCCTCAATGGATGGGCAATACTTAGCTATCGGAAAAGCAAATAATTCATTTTTTTTTATTATCTTTGCACAAAGTGTAATTTTAACCCTAAAAAGTGATTATATTATGACTTTCTCCATAGAATTGTTTTTATTACTATTATCAGTATTGTTTCTGATTAGTTTATTTGCCACAAAAGCCGGTTCGCGATTTGGAATTCCGGTTTTGTTCCTTTTCCTCGGAATCGGAATGGTGTTTGGAGTGGACGGCTTGGGAATCAATTTTCAAAATTATACGGTTGCGCAGGCGATTGGTACGATAGCTTTGTGTATCATCCTGTTTTCGGGCGGATTGGATACAAAGTTCAGCGACATCAAACCGGTGTGGGTGCAAGGCAGCATTCTGGCAACCCTCGGTGTATTGCTGATGACGGTTTTTACCGGCATTTTCATCTATTATCTTGCCAACAGCTGGTTTCCGAATCTGAATCTATCACTTTTGGAGTCGTTTCTTTTGGCAGCTGTTATGTCTTCGACCGATTCGGCGTCCGTATTTTCCATCTTGAGAGGGAAAAGCGTTCGACTAAAAAAGAAACTACGACCGATGTTGGAATTGGAAAGCGGTAGCAACGACCCGATGGCTTACCTGCTAACCATCGTCCTGAT
>BNXY01000315.1 GCA_025999935.1 Bacteroidia bacterium
GAGACACCGAATTACAATTTGAAGGTTTAGATGTTGAAACAAAATATGACTTCAACCTGCGCGCCGTAAACAAAGACGGTTTTTCAGACTGGACAACCTTTTCCGGAAAGACAAAATCCGATCCATTGGAGTTTGCAGTAAAAGGTATTACAGGTATTTCAGACGTGAAAAATCAGAGCGGGTCAGCCCTGCGCTACCTGTTTGACGGCGATGAATCGACGATGTGGCACACCCGTTGGGATACGACTTATACCTCGTTCGAAATCGTTTTGGACTTGCATGCCATCAATCAGTTGGATAAAATCCACTATTTGCCGCGTCAAGGGGCATCTAACGGTACTATCTTGAAAGGTTCCATCGCAACCGGCAACGACCAACGCACCTGGACGGATGCCGGTTCATTTGAATGGACGCGCAACGATGAAGTGAAAGTGTTCACGTTTGCTGACCGTCCATCGGCTAAATACGTTAAGCTGACTGTTAATCAAGGTGTTGGCGGATTTGGTTCCGGACTTGAAATGTATGTATTCCGGGTTGCGGGCACTGAAAGTTATCTGCCGGGCGACATCAATAACGACAAATTGGTGGATGAAAACGACTTCACTTCCTACATCAATTATACAGGCTTGAAAGCCGGCGATTCCGACTTTGAGGGCTACATCAGCAAGGGCGACCTCAATCAAAACGGCCGCATTGATGTTTACGACATTTCCGTTGTGGCAACTCTACTTGAAGGTCGTGCAAACCGGAGAGTAGGCGAAAAAATCGCCGGTTCCATCGAACTTGTTACTCCGAAAAAGTCGTACAATGCCGATGAAATCATTGAAATTACAGTAAAAGGGAAAAACCTCAAATCGGTCAATGCGCTCGGATTTTCATTGCCTTACAATCAACAGGACTACGAATTTATCGGCATTGAACCGCTTAATATGCAGCGGATGGTCAATCTGACCAACGACCGGCTGCATACCGATGGTTCAAAAGTCCTTTATCCGACTTTTGTGAAT
>BNXY01000316.1 GCA_025999935.1 Bacteroidia bacterium
TCTCCACCGAAAATTGTCTTGTACCGGAACATTACCACTTCGTTGAGACTTCGTCGATGGTAGCCATTTTGTTCTTTCCATGATTTCGAGCCGTGTTTGTTTATGTATGCCACCGCCCGATTGCACTGAATCAAATAATCAGGCATCAGCAAAAACAGATTTACCGGAAATCCCGTACTTTGACGAAATCTGAGACGATTTGTTCATTTTCATAAAGAAAAGTAAAATAGTGATTCAGCGCAATAAGATGGTTTTTGCGCGTTATGTTTTGCAGTCCCCTGCGTTTTTTCAGATATTCCAAGTGCTTTAATATATCGGGCTTTGCAACCTGCAAATCTTCCTTTTTTACACGGTTAAAGAACATTTGCAGGGCTAACAGGTATTGTTCCTGCGTAGCTGTGGCAAGCCCTTCGCCCTCTAAATACTGTCTGAACCCTGATTTATTTGATTTTGGGATTTCCATGATTTTTTAATTTGCAGTTTTCAATTTTTTTGTCGCTTTCAAACAAAAATAACAAAAAATTATGCAATCTATTGCATAAAATATAGAAAAATACTATCTTTGTACTGCATAAAATTGTAAGAATATGGAAAATAAATTTGAGCAAATAATAGCGGAGCAAAGAGAAGAACGAAACTCTTTCCCGCTTGCTGACTGGTGCAATCGGGCGGACGAGTCAAAGATTGATTTGAACAGTCCGCTCGCGCAAATCGTTATTGGCGTGCGCCGTAGCGGAAAATCCACGCTTTGTCATAAAGTTTTGAAAAGCAACAATATAGACTACGCTTATGTTAATTTTGACGACGAGCGGCTTTTTGATTTGAAAAGCGAACAACTGAACGATATTTTACAGGCATTGTACCTTGTTTACGGCGATTTTAAGCACCTATTCTTAGACGAAATCCAGAATGTTGAGAGTTGGCATTTATTTGTCAACCGGCTCTTGCGGCAGGGTATTCGCCTGATTATCACCGGTTCTAACGCCAATTTGTTGAGCGGTGAGT
>BNXY01000317.1 GCA_025999935.1 Bacteroidia bacterium
ACTTCTTTTTTTGATGCTATCATTTGTAGTCGGAATAAAAAAGATTGCAGGGAAAATAGTTTTTGTAGTGGGTATCCTTTGTTGTATACCTTTCACTTACCTTTGTATCCTGAATTATGATAATAGTTATTGGGAGTGCTTAGGCCCCTTTTTTCAAGCCATTGAAAAAAAGAAGTACGACAAAATGAAGCAACTGATAGAAGAAGGATATGATGTAAATGAAAACAATCGTTGTGCGTATGAATCCACACCATTGTCATACGCTGTCAGCAAAGGCGATATTCGTAGTGTTCAATTATTGGTGGAACATGGGGCAGATCCCAATCTTAGACCAAAAAATGCTGTTATCCCTATAGAAATAGCAATTTACAAAGGTAATACAGTCATATTAGACTACTTGTTGGAACATGGGGCGGATGTATCTTTAAGAGACAGTTTAGATTCCAGATTTCCCCTCGAATTTGCAACAGGTTATAGTTCTCCTGTAAGCAGGGATATTGTTGAAGTTTTGCTGAAACACGGAGCAGACCCCAACAGCAACAATTGCAGACCAGTGACAAATGCTATCAATTATAATAATTATGAGGTGGTTCTCTGTTTATTGGAGCATGGAGTTGATGTTAATTGTCTGCCGGGATTAAAAAGTGCGGCTCAACGCGCTGCTGATATTCTAAACGTAAAATACCGTCGTAATGATTATTTGAACGCAGTTAAGATTATAGAACTGTTGGAGGAATATGTTCCGAAAGAAGTGGAATTGCCGATGGATATGGAGAAATAGAGATGCCTTGGCTGCCTTCTGGATATTGCAACATCAAAGAGGCTATAAGCCTTTTATTAATCTGATTAAATATACGGAAATAAAAGATTATATTTTTTAGCCTGAATTATTCACACTAAAGAAGAAAAAAGTTTGCTATTTGCTTGTATTTCAGCAAAATAATTAGTATTTTTGTAGTGTCAAAAACAAAGACTAAAAACAAACTTTTTTCATGCACAAAAA
>BNXY01000318.1 GCA_025999935.1 Bacteroidia bacterium
CGATAATATTCGGAATATTGATATAGGTGTCGAAAAAATTCAAATCAGTAAAATCAAAAACATCCCGACCGTCATGGGTGAAGTGGATATTCTGCGGGTCTTGCAAACTTTGCCGGGCGTTAAAACCGTTGGCGAAGCTTCCTCCGGATTTAACGTGCGCGGAGGAGGTACCGACCAAAATCTCATCCTGCTCAACAATGGAACAATTTATAATCCCAACCACCTTTTCGGCTTTTTCTCCGCTTTCAATTCCGACATGATCAAAGAAGCGGAAATCTACAAAAGCAGCATTCCCGCACAATACGGCGGACGGATATCTTCGGTTCTGGATATTACCGGCAAGGAAGCAAGCAAGGAAAAATTCAGCGGCTCGGCCGGATTGGGCTTGGTAACCAGTAAGCTGAATCTCGAAATTCCCATTATCAAAGAACGAACGTCTCTGTTATTGAGCGGCAGGACTACTTATTCCGACTGGATATTGAAGAATTTACCCGCAAAAAGCGGCTATAAAGAAGGAACCGCCGGTTTCTACGACATCGGAGCCGTTTTCAGCCATAAAATAGATGACAAAAATCTACTGACCGCTTACGGCTATTTCAGCCGTGACCGATTCGCTTTCAGCGCCGTTGAAAAATATGCTTACAATAATCTCAATGCTTCCGCCAAGTGGCGACGGTTGTTCAATAACAAATTGATAGGTAATTTTTCGGCAGGATACGACCATTATGATTATGAAAATGCAGAGTCAAAAAATGAAGCGGCGGCGTTCAAACTCACCTTCGATATTAATCAGGTATTTGCCAAAGCGGATTTTTCCTATATCATGAACGAACACGAATTGAATTTTGGCGCTAAATCCATGTTCTATTCCATTAATTCGGGAACTTACGCACCCTTGGGCGAAAATTCCTTGGTAAAAAAAGATGTTCTGCAAGCAGACCGGGCTTTGGAAACGGCGCTCTATATCAACGATCAATGGGAGCTTACCCCAAAGTTATCCGTC